>JACQRS010000180.1 GCA_016206385.1 Candidatus Rokuibacteriota bacterium
CAGGCCCAGCGCGGCGGCGACGACCTCGTCCACGCTGATCCCGCCCATACACGGATGGTGGATGGGACACTCGCTGAGAAAGCACGGGGCGCAGGGCACCGCTTTGGCGATGGTCAGGACCCGCTTCCCGCGGGGTGCCGTGAGGCGCGGGTCGGTGGGCCCGAAGAGCGCGACCACGCCGACCTCCAGGGCGGCGGCGAGCTGCGCGACTCCGGTGTCTCCCGCCACAAGCAGCGTAAGGCGGGAGAGGAGCCGGGGCAGGAGCGACGGCGCATCGCGCCCGACCAGCGAGGCCACGGGAGTCGGACAGCGCCTCTGCACCTCAAGCGCCTGGGGGAGATCGCGCCGGGAACCCAGGAGCACGGGCATCAATCCCCTGCGCGTCAGCTCGGCAGCCAGGGAAGCCCACCGCTCGACCGCCCAGAGCTTGGAGGGGCCGAAGGCGGCGCCGAGGTGAAGGCCGACGAGCCGGGCGTCGTTCCCGACCCCTGCGCCACTCAGGAGGGCGGCGACCGCGCCGTCAGCCCGGCTCGGGAGCAGCTTCCATATGGGGGCCGTTTCCCCGGGCTCCAGGTTGAACACGGACAACAGCTCCAGATACTCGTCCACCTGGTGGCGGCGGGGCGTGGGGCGCTGGACCGGGTGGGTCAGGAGCCAGGAGCGCCCGTCCGTCGAAAAGCCGACACGCTGACGAGGGCCCCACCTCCACGCCGCCAGGGCCGATTCGAAGGAGTTCGGGAGGAGCAGCGCGGTGTCGGCGCCAAGCGGGCGGAGCACGCGGGTCAGCGCGAGGCGCCCGGTCACGCGCGAAGGATACGCGATCACCCGATCCGCCACACCCTGATCGCTGAAGAGCTCGGCCCACGGCCCGACCAGAGTGATCTGGCCGCGTGGGACGCCAGCCCGAAGCGCCCGGAGCGTGGGGAGGGCCATGACGCTGTCACCGAGCCAATTGGGAGCCCTCACCACCAGCTGCCGGATTGTCCCGGGATCGATCGGGGTCATGGCTGGAACAGCCGCCGAAACGCTGTCTCCCAGGCGCGGCCACCGTTTGTCAGGACCAGGCGCACAGCCAGGGCCCAGACGGGAAGCGGGGGGGAAGCCAGGTCGAGGCACCTGACCGCGTCCTTCTCGGTGGTAACCAGGGCGTCGGCTCCACGAGCCCTGGCCTGAGCGGCCAGTGCCTCGAGCTCGCCCCGGGTGTACCAGTGATGGTCGGGGAACTCTGTGAAGCCCACTATGCTGACCCCGAGCTCCGCCAGAGTCAGCGCGAAGTTTTCCGGCCGCGCGATGCCCGCGAACCCGAAGAGCCGGAGGCCGCGAAGTTCTGGAAGGGAAAGCGTCGCACCGCTAATCTCCCAGCATTCTACCGGCTCGTAGCGCGCCGTCACAACTGGGCTCGCGGGATTGTGCGCCCGGATGGTGGCGGCGATGGCGTGGGCGCTGGCGTCGTCCCCGGGTCCCGCGATGACGACGAGGTGGGCGCGGGCGAGGGCGCTCATCGGCTCGCGCAGCGGCCCCCGGGGAAAGAGGCGGCCGTTGCCCCACGGCGCGACGCCGGAGACGAGAACGACCTCCAGGTCCTTTTCCAGCGTGCGGTTCTGAAACGCGTCATCGAGGACCAGCGCCCCGACGCCCAATTGCTCCACGCAGGTGCGCCCCGCGTCGTAGCGATTCTCCCCCACCACCACGGGGGTCCCCGGAAGCCGGCGCGCGAGGAGGAATGACTCATCCCCCGCCGCCCCGGGATCCGCCCTGATCCCGCGGCGGTCTGCGACGACCAGCGTGCCGCGGGTCCGCCTGCCGTAGCCGCGGCTCACGACGCCGGCGGTGACTTCCATGGCGATTAGCGTCCTGACCGCCAGCTCGGCCGCCGGGGTTTTCCCGGTTCCGCCCAGGGTCACGTTGCCGATGGAGACGACCGGACAGGGAAGCCGGCGGCTCTTGAGGATCCCGCGCGCGTAGAGGGTCTGTCTCAGCGCCAGCAGGCCACGGTACCCCACTGTCAGCACCGAGAGCGGCAGGGCCAGGGCCGGTGCCATCTCCCGTTCCCAGGCTCTTTCCCATTTCACGGGCTCGGCCTCCCGACGAGGCGCTCGAGCAGCTCCAGGGTCTCCCGCACCCCGCCCTGGCGGCCGGCAACCGCCTCGAAGCCGGCCTGCCCGACTGACCGCCGCAGCTCGGGGTCGTCGAGAAGGCGCTGGACCGCCGCCTGGAGTTCCCGGCCGTCCCGGACGAGCAGCGCACCGCCTCGAGCGAGCAGGAGTTCGGCACTTTCCCTGAAGTTCTCCGTGTGGGGGCCGAACACGACCGGCTTCCGCCTGAGCGCAGGCTCCAGCATGTTGTGGCCGCCCGAGGGCACGAGGCTCCCACCCACGAACACCACAGAGGCGATCTGGTAGAGCTGGGCCAGCTCCCCCACCGTATCCAGCACGATGACGGTGCGCGGGCCGACGCGCATCGGGAGCGCCGTCCGCCTGATCGGCTCGAGCCCCCGGACCTGGATGAGCCGCTCCACCTCGGAGACCCGCTCGGGGTGGCGCGGCGCCAGCACGACGACCAGGGACGGGTATCGGGGCTGTAACTCCCTAAGGGCGTCGAGCACAACCTCTTCCTCCCCTCTGTGTGTGCTCCCGGCCACCCACACCGGCTCCGTTCCCGCCAGACCGAGGAGCCGCCGCCACAAGGAGTCGGCCCCGACCTGATCGGGTGGCGGCTCGATCTTGAGGTTCCCCGTGACCACCACGCGCTCCGGCAGCGCGCCCAGGGCGATGATGCGGCGGGCATCCTCGACCGACTGCATGCCGAACATGCCGATCTGGCGCAGGAGGCGTCCCATGAACCGGCGCACGAGCCGATAGCGGCGGAAGGAGCGATCGGAGATACGGCCGTTGGCCACCATCGCCGGGATTCCGCGTCGGTGAAGCTCCCGGAAGAAGTTGGGCCAGAGCTCGGTCTCGAGGGCCACGAAGAAGACCGGGCTGATGGCGCGAAGCGCGCGCTTGATCGGGCCGGGAAGGTCGAGGGGAAAGTAGCAGTGCGTGGCGAGCCGGGCAAGGCGATCCCGCACGATCGCTGCGCCCGTCACCGTCTGGGTGGAAACGACGATGTTGACCCCGGGCCAGAGCCGGCGGATCCCCTCCACGAGGGGAATCGCGGCGATGGCTTCCCCGACCGAGACGGCGTGGATCCAGCAGCGGGGCGCCGGCGGAAGCCCGTCCAGGTGGCCGAAGCGCTGGCGGAAGAAGCGGGCCGCTCCGCTGTGGCCGAGGCGCCGCGCCAGGAGCATCGGAAGGTAGGCGAGAACCGCCAGGGCGATGCCGAGCGTATAGAGGACGTACATCAGAGGCAGGATGGCCGGCAGCTCACGACGCCACGGCCGCGCGGTACCCGGCCACCTCGAGGATGCGGCGCGCGGCGCGCTCGGCGACGCCGGGCGTGCCCAGCGCGCCTCTCAGCTCGTCGAAGGCGAGCCGCTGGGCGCGAAGCCGATCGCGGTCTTTCAGGAGGCTCACCGCCTCTTCGGCCAGCCGGGCAGCGGTGGCGTCGCCCTGCAGCAGCTCCGGGACCACGCCGCGGCCCGATACGATGTTGGCCAGGCTCACCCAGGGGACCCGGATCAGGAGCCGGCCGATCAGCCCGGAGAGGCGGGAGACTCGATAGCAGACCACCATGGGGGTTCCGATCAGCGCCGCCTCCAGGGTGGCGGTGCCGGAAGCCACGAGGAGGAGATCGGCTGCGGCCATCACCTCGTAGGTTCGCCCCCGCACCAGCTCGAGAGGCGCTCCCCTGAGGAGCCGCTCCACCAGCGTCGGGTCCACGGTGGAGGCGGGAGAGGCGAGGAAGCGCGCGTCGGGAACCCGCTCCCGAATCCGCCGTGCGGCTTCCGCCATTGGGGGAAGAAGGCGCTCCACCTCTTCCCGGCGACTGCCCGGCAGTAGCCCGACGAGGGTGGCATCCCGAGGAACTCCCAGGTCGTGCCGCGCCCCCTCCCTGCTCAGGCCGTTCGGGAGCAGGTCGACGAGCGGGTGTCCCACGAATTCCACACGGCCTCCCGCGGCCTCGTAAATTGGCGGCTCGAACGGGAACACCGCAAGGATCCGGCTGGCGAGCCGGGCAAGCAGCCGGGCTCGCCCCGGGCGCCACGCCCACACCTGGGGAGGGATGAAGTAGACGACCGGAATCTCAAGGCGTCTGGCCGCGCGGGCAAGCCGCAGGTTGAACTCGGGAAAGTCGATGAGAACCAACACCCGGGGCCGCTCGGCCTTGAGCGCCCGGCACAACACTCGGAACGCGCGGTAGAGGTGCGGCAGGCGACTGACCGCCTCGCTGGCGCCCACGACAGCGCGATCGGCCGGGTTCGCCAGGAGCTCGACCCCAGCGTGAGCCATACGTGACCCGCCCATCCCTACGAGTCTCCAACCGGGCGCGTGGTTCCTCAACGCCCCAGAGAGCGTGGCCCCGTGCAGGTCGCCGGAGGCCTCGCCCGCCACGAGCATGAGGCACGGCGAGGGTTCAGCAATCGCCATCAACACTCACGACGGAAATCTCGCCCCCGTTGGCCAGCCGGACGACCGATTCCCGGTCCAGGATCGCGACCTTCTGCGCCTCTACCGCGAGAACGCGGGCCTGGCCGCGAACCATTGTTTCCAGGGTGTCAGGCCCGACCACGGGCAGGTCGAAGCGGTAGTCCTGGGCCGACGCGCTGGCCTTGACCACGACCGCACCGGGACCCGAGAGCTGGCATCCCCTCCGGATCGTCTCGCTGGTCCCCTCCACGGTCTCCACCGCGACGGGAACACCCCGCGCGACGACCACGGTCTGTCCCACTCCGTACTCGGCGCATTGCCTCGCCAGGCGGAGGCCGAGGCGGATATCGTACCACT
Source organism: Candidatus Rokuibacteriota bacterium (assembly GCA_016206385.1). Lineage (GTDB taxonomy): Bacteria > Methylomirabilota > Methylomirabilia > Rokubacteriales > CSP1-6 > JACQWB01. The sequence continues at coordinate 4,887 of JACQRS010000180.1, forward strand.
CCGCCACCGAGGGGGAGCGGCCGGTCAGGACGCCGGGCCGCGCTAGGAGCGGGGCGAGAAACGTTCGCTGGTCGAGAACCTCGATGCCGAGCGCCGACAGCGTTTCGGACACGGCGGCGCCAAGCGCAGCATCCGAGAGCCCACCGGCCATGGTGAGGATCCGTTGCGCCGGCCCGTCCACCGCGCCGCCATCGAAGAGGGCGCCTTTGGGCAGCGTTCCTGAAAAGACGACGGCGGACACCCGCTCGGCCCGGAGTGCCTCCAGCACCGGGGCGATCTCACTCAGCCGGCTTGGGATCACCCGATGGACCCCAGCGTCGAGCCCCGGTGCGTCCCCAAAGGCGAACGCCACGACGCGCCAGCCCTGGCGTCGAGCCTCGAGAGCCACCTGGCCGGGGAGGGCCCCGGCTCCGGCCATCAGGCCGAGCGTTTGCTCCACGGAGGATCCTCCGGCCAGGCGGTTTCGCGCCGGCCTTCGCGGATCATCCGCTCGATCTCCAGGGCCACGGCCAGGGATCGGATGTCTTCCTCCTCGGGCAGCTCCACCGGCTCCCCCGCCCGGGCCTGGCGGACCGCCGAGATCAGGTGCAGGATTTCCAGCTTGAGAGGATTCTCCTTGTGAACGAAGAGGTGCTCGACGAACGAGGCCTGCCGGTAGCGGATCGACTCGCGGTTGAGGGTGTACTCCTGCGACGCCCGGCGGTGGATCTGGATGTCCTGGTCCGTGTAGTCGAGAAGGATGTAGGCGTCTGGCTGGGTGATAGCCAGCGTGCGGATCTTCTGCTCGGTCGCGCGGCTGGCCGTGATGGTGGCAATGGTCGCCGTGTCAAAGAGGATCTGGACGCTGGCCACGTCGAGACCGGCGGAGTGAATGGAGCGGCCCATGGCGGTGAGCTGCCGGGGCTCGCCGTTCACCAGCCCGAGGACGATGTCGATGTCGTGGATCATCAGGTCCATGACCACCGTGTCATCCTGGACCTGCGGAACGAAAGGTCCCAGCCGCCGCGACTCGATCAGGATGGGGCGCTCGACGATCTTTTTCAGCTCCTGGACCGCCCCGTTGAAGCGCTCCACGTGCCCGACGTGGAGGATGGCGCCGCTCTTGCGGGCCACCCGGAAGAGCTCCTTGGCCTCCTCCAGGGTCGGTGTCATGGGCTTTTCCACCAGCACGTGGACCCCGGCCTCGAGAAGGTCCCGCGCCACCGCGATGTGCTGGTCCGTGGGCACCGCCACGCTGGCCACGTCCACCTTGCCGATGAGCGCCCGGTGGTCGGTGAACGCCTGGGTCTCGTACTGGGCGGCCAGCCGCCGGGCCTTCTCCGCGTCCACATCCACGATCCCGACCAGGTCCACGTTCCAGAGCTCGGCGTAGACGAGGATGTGGTACTGCCCCATGTGGCCGGCCCCCACCACGCCGGCCCGGATCCGCCGCTCGGGACGCTCCACGCTCGCCATGCTACAGGATGCGCTCCAGCTCCTCGCCCGGCTCAGCCTCGACACCCGGTGCGCCGCGCGAAGGAGCCGGGGCGGGGACTCCGCAGATGCCGAGCTTGGACCCTTCCACGAACTCCACGAGGTGGAGGACGAGCGGCGTCATCGGCAGCTCGCCCCGGATCCGGCTGACCGCGGTGGTCGGCGCCAGCCCGGATCGATAGAGGATGCGGAACGCGGCCTGGATCCGCCGCCGATCCTCCCCCCCGACGCCGCCGCGCCTGAGGCCGACGACATTGACGGCCCGCGCCGTGGCCGGCGCCCCGTCCACCACGACGAAGGGCGGGACGTCCTGAATCACCTTGGAGCATCCCCCGACGTAGGCGTAGGTGCCGATGCGGGTAAAGGGGTGGACGCCCGAGAGACCGCTGATCGTGGCCCGGTCCCCGACCTGGACATGGCCGGTCAGGCCGGCGTAGCTGACGATGATCACGCGGTTGCCGAGCTTGCAGTCGTGGGCGATGTGGCTCATGGACATGAGGAGACACGCGTTTCCGATCTCTGTCCAGCCGTTCGGCGTGGTGGCCCGATGGATCGTCACGTATTCCCGGATCACCGTGTCTTCCCCGATGCGGACCCCGGATGGCGTGCCGGGCTTGTACTTGAGGTCCTGTGGAGGAGCGCCGATGATGGACCCGTGGCCGATGCGGGTTCGCGCGCCCACCGCCACTTCCCCCTCGAGCACCACGTGGTGCCCCAGCTCGACGTCCGCCCCGAGCTCCACCTCGGGCCCCACCACCGAGTACGCGCCGATCGTCACGCCCGGAGCCAGTCGCGCTCGCGGGTCGATCACTGCGGTGGGATGGATCGAGCTAGTCATCGCCCTCGTCGCCGGTGTCCGGCAGCGTGAGGCCGAGCCGTCCCTCCAGCTCCCGCACGCGGCGCTCCAGCGCCCGGACCTTTCGCAGGAGCGCAGGCAGCCGCGGCAGCGCCGCGTAGATGCGCCTGCCCTCCGCCGCGGGTCGTGCCGGCGTGCCGAGGTACGGTCCGGCCTCCGCCAGGTCCGCGGCGACCCCGGACTGGGCGCCGACCATCGCCCCGTCGGCCACCGTCACGTGATCGATGATCCCCGCCTGGCCGGCGAGGATCACCCGCTTCCCCACCTTGGAGGAACCCGAAATCCCCACCTGGGCCACCACGATGGAGTCCTCCCCGATCTCGACATTGTGGCCGATCTGGACCAGGTTGTCGATCTTGGTGCCGCGGCGGATCACGGTCTGGCCTAGCGTGGCTCGATCAACGGTCACGTTGGCGCCGATCTCGACCTCGTCCTCCACGAGCACGCCGCCGACCTGAGGGATCTTCCGGTGGCGCGTTCCGTTGAACACGTAGCCGAAACCGTCGGCGCCCAGCACGGCGCCCGGGTGGACGATCACCCGGTTGCCGAGCTTCACCCCTTCGCAGATCACCACGTGCGGATAGATCACGCAGTCGGCGCCGATCTCGGCCCGGTCTCCCACGTAGACCAGCGGGAAGATCCACGTCCGCGCGCCCACGACCGTCCGGTTCCCGATGACCGCCAGCGCGCCCACGGTGGCGGTCGGATGCACCTGCGCGCTGGGGTCCACCTGGGCGGAGGCGTGAACGCCTCCGGGAGGGATGGGCGCGGGGTAGAAGAGCTGGAGCAGCTCGGCCAGCGCGAGCTGGGGGTTGTCTGCCCTGAGGAGCGGTCCCGGGAGCTTCACATCACGCGGGACCAGCAGGGCCCCGGCCCGGGTGGTCCGGGCCAGGCTCGCGTACCGGGGATGGGTGAGGAAAGAGATCTGGTCTGGCCCTGCCGTCTCCAGCGGGGCGACACCGGTGATCTTCCGGTCCGGGTCCCCCTCCAGCGCAAGGCCCAGGGCCTCTGCGATCTCGCCCAGCGTCAACGGCCCCCCGCCGCGCATCCCGGCTATCTCTTCGCCCGGCCCATCTCCTGATCGTAGGCCTTGATGATCTCGTCCGTGAGGTCCGCCTCGGCGGCGCCGTACATGACGCCCGCATTCCGCCGCTCGACGATCAGGAGATAGCCGCGCTGCTTGCCGAACCGCTCGACCACGCCGGCGAGGTCCTGCGCGAGCTTCTGGAGCAGCTCGCGATCCTTCTTCTCCAGCTCCCGTTGATAGTCGTCCAGCAGGCGACGGAAGTCCCGCTTCTTGCGGTCCAGCGCTTCCTGCTTGTCCTTCCGAGTTTCGGTGCTGAGTAGCGCGCCCTTCTTGACCATCTCCTCTTCTAGCTTTTCGATCTCGACGCGCCTGGCGTCAAGGTCCTTCTGCATCGTGGCCTTGTCTCGCTCGATCTGTTCCCGCGCCGCCACCCCTGCCGATGACCGCGCGAGGACCCGCTGGACATCCACGTATCCGATTCGAGCTGTCGACTGTGCCGTCACCGCCGGAGTGAGGAGAAGAACCATCCCCGCCAGCGTCATCCATGCCGTTGCAATCGCGGTCCCTCTCATGGCCTCCTCCTCGCCAACCCAGGTCCCGGGCTGCGACCGGACTAGAACGGTGAGCCCACGAAGAAGTGAACCTGGCTCGCGCTCTCCCCCTTCCGACGGTCCAGGTTGTACCCCCAATCCACCCGGATCGGCCCGAAGGGGGACTGCCATCGAAAGCCGACCCCCGCAGCCTCCCGGGTATCGGTCGGGTCGAAATCCTTGGTGAAGCCGTACACGTTTCCCGCATCGAAAAACGTGGCGAGCCGAATCCCGAAGCCGACGGGAATGATATGCTCCACGTTGAGCAGCAGCTCAGACGTCCCGCCGATGCGGGCGCCGCTGTCATCCAGAGGGGAGATCTGGCGGATCTTCCGTCCCCTGACCGAGTTGGGCCCACCGAGGAAGAACCGCTCGAACAGCGGCAGCTCGTTGTCGCCGAACCCGAAGCCGTACCCCGCCTCGAAGCGTCCGGCCAGGATCGTGCCCCAGAAGACCGGCTGGAAGTAGGAGACATCACCGACGGTTTTCAGGAACTTGCTGTCGCCGCCGAGACCGGCGACATCGCTGACGAGGCCCAGCCGGCCTCCCTTGGTCGGGGCAAACACGTTGTCGCGCGTGTCGCGCGACACTGCGCCTTCCACGAGCGAGGTGAGCGTGACGCCCTCCGCGTCCCGCAGCAGCGAGGATGCCGTGTTGGCGAGGTCGCTGATCTCGTCACGGCTCAGCCGGTAGGTCAGGTGCCACCGCCAGAACTCCAGGAACGGGTGGCTCAGGCGGAGATCACCGCCCAGGCTGTTTACCGTATAG
>JACQRS010000187.1 GCA_016206385.1 Candidatus Rokuibacteriota bacterium
AAAGTGAAGGCGGAGTTCTTCGGCAAGGCCGTCCACGCCTCCTCCTGGCCCTGGCGGGGGATCAACGCGCTCAACGCCGAGATCCAGCTCTTTGTGGGCCTGGACGCCATGCGCCAGCAGCTTCGCCCCGACGCCCGCATCCACGGCGTCATCACCCACGGCGGGGATCAGCCCAACATCATCCCCGAGTACACGGCCGCGGAGTTCTACCTGCGCTCAATCAGCCGCGATTATCTCCAGGAGCTCCGGCGCCGCTTCGAGGGCTGCGCTCAGGCCGCGGCGACCGCCACGGGCGCGACGGTGAAGATCACGCAGGACCCGATCATCCACGAGCCGATGAAGCCGAACGTGACGATGGCCGAGCTGTTCAGGAAGAACCTGGAGCGGATCGGCGTTGGTGAGGATCCGGAGGATCCCGAGGCGGGCTACGGCTCCACCGACTGCGGCAACGTGAGCCAGGCGATCCCGACTATCCACCCGTATATCCGGATCTCCCCCGACGGGATCCCGAACCACTCGCGGGAGTTCGCCGAGTGGGCGCGCTCCCCGATGGCACGCACGGGGTTGATCACGGCGGCCAAGGCGCTGGCCGTGACGGCGCTGGACCTGCTGGCGTCGCCGGATGAGCTGAAGAAGGCGAAGAAGGAGTTCGCCGGAACAGGCTGAGGGTTTAGGCCGGCCGCCCCGCCGCTCGCAGAGCCCGCTTGGCCTGGCTGAGATGGTCGAGCTCGTGGACCCTGAAGATCACGGCGTACGCCTTCCAGTCCAGCTCCTCGACCCAGTGGAGGGGCTGTTCGCTGCCGTCGGGATTCCTCGCGGGGACGACCAGGACGACGGGAGCGCGCGCCTCGGTTGTGAACCCGTCGGGAATCGCCGCGAGGATCCCGAGCACTTCAGCGTGAAGCCGTTTCAGCTCCCCCACCAGCTCCGGCCACGGGCGCTCGAGCGGCGCTTCGGACTGGAGCCCTGCGGGGATCGGCCGGTTCGCCAGCCGCTCTCCCCTGAGCAGGCAGCGAAGCTCCTCCACGCTCGGCCGGTGGGTCTCGACGAGGTGATCGACGACCTCCTGCACACACCACTCGCCAGGGCCCGGCCGTTGGCGGGCGTCGGTCTCTGAGACACTGCCCAGGAACTCCTCTGTCGCCGCGAAGGCCGCGCGCACGCGCTCGTGGATCTCCCGCGGGGCGAGGAGCGTTCCCTTCCGGTGGAGGTGCTCCCGAGCCTTTTCCTGTTCGGGCCGCATCGGTTTCCTCTCTCAGCCGAGCCCAGCCCGGGGCATCACGCGGGAGTCGATCCCTCGGCAGTCCGTCGCCGGCGCTCGGCGGCGCGCTCGGCCTCCAGGCGCTCCAGCTCCACCGGCGAGTGGTCGGCGTAGGTCATCGCCTCGGCGATGGCGCGATGGCCGGTCTGCTCGGCGATCAGCCGGTGCATGGCCTGGCAGACCCGGCGGTAAGCCGGGTGGCCCTGGGGCGTGGTCCTCAGCTCGATGAGGTGCATGGCCTCCCGCGCGTTCAGCTCCATGTAGAAGCGAACCCGGTAGGCGATCGCCACCGCGTAGGGCGCGACGAGCCCGAGTCCTTCGGCGCGAACATCGTCGTAGAGCGCTGCTGACTCTTCCATCACCCGGCGCCAGTCGTCGAGGGCGCCGGCTTCCTCGATCGCCTCCGGCGTCATGTAGCCGTGCCGGGGGGAGAGCGGCTGCCACTCCAGCGTGAGGAGGCGGTGACGCTGGAGGTCCCGGAAGGCACCGTAATCGGTGAGGATGTCGAAGCGGTACAGGACCCGCTCGAAGGCGCGCCCGGGCTTGTGGCGCCGGTTGGCGCGCTGGCCGACGTAGGCGCGGAGGACCGCGGCCCGCTCCTCGGGGGTCATCCGCCGGGCCAAGGCCAGGAGCTGGTCGTCGGGCAGGTCGGAGACGGCGTAGAGCGCAGCCGCGACCACCTTGACCTCGCCTTCGGGATCGTAGTCGGTGAGCACGACCTCGGGGCGGGGCTCGGGCTCGATCCCGGCCAGGAGCTTCTCAGCCACGGCGCGCGCGGCCTCTGAGGTCTCAGCGATGTAGCGGCTCCACACCCCACCGCGATCCGGACGGTCCAGGCGCTTGAGGAATGCGGGGATGACTTTGCGCAGCTCGGTCAGCATGAGGTCGGCGTACGTGCGCACTTCGGCTAACGGATAGGCACGCATCCTGAGGAGCAGATTCTCGTAGGCCTGGCCGGTCCCGTAGATCCCCACGTTGGACTGCGTGGCGGCGGGGAGGAGGCCGCGGAGCGTGTCGAGAGCCTTGGCCCGGATGGTCATCCGGTACACGGTGTCAGACTCATCATGGGCCTTCGGATACTTGGTGGAGAGGTGCGTCCGCATGGGCTCGAGCCACCGGGCGTAGCTCTCGAACGCGCGATCCAGCACCTCCACATAGCGCTGCCTGAGGGGGGAGGAGGCCAGCTCGGCGGGGATGTGGTACTTCCAGCGGCCGCCCGGACGGTCCAGGCGCTTGAGGAATGCGGGGATGACTTTGCGCAGCTCGGTCAGCATGAGGTCGGCGTACGTGCGCAC
>JACQRS010000188.1 GCA_016206385.1 Candidatus Rokuibacteriota bacterium
CCCCGACGGTCCCGCCGCTCACCAGCGGGGCGGCTCGGTTCCTCCGACGCCGCAAGCACCGTCGGGGTTGTTTTTTGAAAACAAAACGGCCCGCCGGGCTGCCCCGGCGGGCCGTTCAAGTGGTTTCGGAAGGGTTCAGGCCTTGCGGACGTTGGCGGCCTGAAGCCCCTTCGGGCCTCTGGTGACCTCGAACTCGACCCGGTCGCCCTCGCTCAGGCTCTTGAAGCCCTGGGCCTGGATGGCGCTGTAATGGACGAAGACGTCCTCACCGCCCTCCACCTGGAAGAAGCCGTACCCCTTCGCGTCGTTGAACCACTTGACTGTACCCTGTGCCATACCTCTCTTCCTCTTTCTCCTCGGGCGTCAACGCCCTGGTGATCCCTTCGGCCCCCATGGCCGAAGGCGCCCCCCGCCGGGGAGCATAAAAAATGCCGCGGGGACATCGGTCCCTGCGGCCTTGTACCCTAAACTGACCAATTCAACTTTCCGGGCTGCCTGCGCGAACGACATCCTCGCTTCAAAATCAACACAAAGGCTACACCGGGTTTCGGGTGTCTGTCAAGCGTGGATTTAAGAACCCTGCCCCGCCTCACGCGCCGTCGCTGACGAGTTTCGTCACCGGCTGGGAGCCGTGTTTTCCTCCGAGCCAGCCGGGGATGGCCGCCGAAAAACGGCCAGCGGTTCCTCCCGCCACGACCACCATGACCTCCTCCGGCGAGGGGAACTTCGGCACCAGCTCCTCCGGGGCGCGCGGCGTCGGATCGAATCTCAGCCGTGAGCCCTCAGCCCCCTCTGGCCCCGGCGCCAGCTCGCGATAGGGCCGCCGGACCGTGGTGAAGAGGAACTGCCTCACGTCCTGCTTGGACCAGCCCTCGTCGGCAATGGTCTTCGCGTGCTCGGGCCCGACCACGAGGAGCGTGTGGCCGTAGACGGGGAAGTTCTTGTGGTTCCAGATCCCGGCCATGGACCAGCCGATGGAGGCCACGAGCTGGGATGCCGCGCGGCTGGCGTGGTCGTTGATGCCGTGGGGAGCCTCGCCCGAAAAGAGGGTCACGGCGCTGTCCGTGGCCCGAAGGCCACGCTCAACGTGAAGGGGCTCCCAGGGGGAGACCTCCTCGTACTCGCCGATGCAGTAGGTGTAGCGGCCCGGGTGGCCGAAGGTGGACATGGAGATTTCCCCGGGCTTGACCCCGCCCAGGTTGATCATCACCAGGCGCAGCGCCCGGCCGATGGTGGCGTTGGCGCGGAAGCCCGGCCCGAAGACCCCGGCGCCGCAGTTGAGGCCGATGGCGCGCCGCACCGGGCCGTTGACGATGATCAGCGGTGCGGCGAAGTGCGTGGTGGCGGACTGGCCGTGGAGGTTGAAGACCGGGTCGCACGCCGCCTCCACCGCGGCGATCACCACCGGGAGGTACTCGGGTCTGCAGCCGGCCATGACCGCGTTGGTCGCGATCTTCTTCACGGTGGCCCGGCCGTAGTTGGGCGGCACCTGACCGATCAGCTCCTCGCGGTCCCGCCGGGCTCCGGCGAGCATCCGTTCCACCCGTTCGCGGGTGGGCGGGATCACCGGGAGCCCGTCGGTGACTCCCGCGTCGAACCAGGCCTCGAGCTCGTCGGCTGACAATGCGACGCCATTGTCGGTGGCGGGTGCGGGCGTGTCAAGGCGCCGCCCGGGTGATCCTCATGGAGAACGGGAGGGTTGCGCATCACTCCACGCCGGCGGACCTGGCCTCGAACCCCGAGCTCCTGCCGGGATACTTGGGTGTCAGACGGTCACAGCCGCCGCGTCGGCAAGGGCACAGTGGCCAGGGATGAGGCCGTCAAGGGCCGCTTCCGAGCGCGCCCCGCCGGCGGCTCAGCTGCGGGCTGACAGGCCCTAACCTCGTAAAAAATCGAGAATTTCCGCCCATTCTGGACCCTCGCTCCCAGGGCTTGGCCTTCGAGCCCTGCGAGAGTTGAGCGCTGGCATGCCTCGTGCTACAGTGAAATTCAAATAGCCAGAGAGGGACTGACATGTTCTTCGACGCGCTCGTCGGCATGTTCTCCAATGACCTGGCTGTGGATCTGGGCACAGCGAACACGTTGGTCTACGTCCGCGGCGAGGGGATCGTTCTCAACGAGCCCTCCATCGTGGCCATCCATCAAGCGGACAACACGGTCCTGGCGGTGGGGCACGAGGCCAAGGCCATGCTGGGCCGCACCCCCGGCAACATTGTGGCCATCCGCCCGCTCAAGGACGGGGTGATCGCCGATTTCGACGTCACCGAGAAGATGCTCCACTACTTCATCGCGAAGGTCCACCAGCGCCGCACGCTGGTGCGGCCGCGCATCGTCGTGGGGGTACCGTCCGGAATCACCCAGGTGGAGAAACGGGCCGTGAGGGACTCGGCCGTACAGGCCGGGGCGCGCGAGGTGTATCTGATCGAGGAGCCGATGGCCGCGGCGATCGGCGCGGGGCTGCCGATCCAGGAGCCGGGCGG
>JACQRS010000197.1 GCA_016206385.1 Candidatus Rokuibacteriota bacterium
CGGTGTCGTACGCCCGGTCCAGGGAGGCCGGGTCGGTCTTCTCGACGTGGGCATTGGCAATTACGAGGAGGCGGTGGCGCAGGTTGTCGAAGACCAGAAGGGTGTCTGTCAGGAGGAACACGGCATCGGGAAGCCCCAGGTCATCCCGGGTTCTGGACGGGAGCCGCTCCACGTGGCGCACCACATCGTAGGCCAGATAGCCCACGGCGCCGCCCTGAAAGCGCGGGAGCCCCGGCACCGCGACCGGGTGGAAGCGACCGAGCAGATTTCGGAGCGCGCGGAGCGGGTTGCCGGCGGGAAGCCGCTCGGCCTTGCCGTCAGCTCCCCGGAGCGTCGCCCGGCCCCCCCTGGCCGTGAACACCATCAGGGGATCAGAGCCCAGGAAGGAGTAGCGCGCCCATTTCTCTCCTCCTTCCACCGATTCCAGGAGAAAGGCATGACGCCCCGGCCTGAGCCTCAGGAAGGCCGAGAGCGGGGTGTCCAGGTCCGCGGGGAGCTCGGTGAAGACGGGCAACAGGTTCCCGCGCTGCGCCAGAGCGCGAAACTCCTCCCGGGAGGGTGAGAGCGGGGGAACTCGGAAACCCGAAGACTTCATGGCGTGCGCGGCAGCTCCCGCTCAGGCCAGAGCGTTGAGCTTCTTCTTCAGTTGGGCCTTGGGGACCGCCCCAATGACTTGGTCGAGAACCTTGCCGCCCCTGACGAAGAGAACGGTCGGGATGGAACGGATCCCGTACCGGGCGGCCAGTCCCGGGTTCTCGTCCACATTCACCTTGGCCAGGGTGACCCTCGCCTCCGACTCCCGGACCAGCTCATCGAGGACGGGAGCGAGCATCTTGCACGGCGCGCACCACTCGGCCCAGAAGTCCACCATCAGAAGCCCGGGGTGCTGGGTGAGCTCGCGCTCGAACGTGGCCTCAGTGAGAAAGATGGCGTTCTCGGCCATGCCTTCAGGTCTCCTTGTGAGGATGCGTAAAAAAAAGCGCAAAGCTACGCTAACATAGCCGCCCTGGCTTGGCAACGATCTTATTTGTCAACTTGACACAACACCATTAGCTTTTATAGGCTACACATTACAAATGGACCGGCCCAGGGTGCTCGTTATAGACGACCAGGAGGAGATCAGAAACCTCCTGGCCGAGGCGCTGACCCAGTGGGGGTACCAGGCCGCCACGGCCGCTACTGGGGCCCAGGCCATCGAGCTTGTCCAGGGCCAACTCTTCGACGCCGCCTTCCTCGACATCCGCATGCCCGAGATGGACGGGCTTGAGCTTCTCCGCGAGATCAAGCGCCACGACTCGGCTGTCGCCGTGGTGATGATGACCGGCTACCCCACGATCAGCACCGCGGTGGAAGCCCTCAAAGAAGGCGCCTACGACTATCTCGCGAAGCCACTGATCCTGGAGGAGCTGCACCACCTTATGAGCCGCGTGATGGAGCGGCGCTTCCTCCGCCGCGAGGTGAGTTCGCTGCGAAGTCGGCTCGGTGAGCAGCTGGTGGTCAACGAGCTGGTGGGGATTTCCCCCCAGATGGAGCGCATCAAGGAGATTATAGGCAAGGTGGCGGCCACGGACTCCCCGGTCTTGATCGAAGGGGAGAGTGGGACCGGAAAGGAATTGGTCGCGGCAGCTATCCATCGGCTCTCGGCTCGGAGTAAGGGGCCGTTTATTCCCGTCAACTGCAGCGCCATCCCCGCCGACCTGCTGGAGTCTGAGTTTTTCGGCCATGTGCGTGGCGCCTTCTCCGGCGCCGTGGCTGATGCCCTCGGGCTCTTCCGGTCCGCCAACGGGGGCACCATATTCCTGGACGAGGTCGCCGAGCTGCCGCCGGCCCTCCAGGTCAAGCTGCTCCGCGTTCTGCAGGACCAGGAGATCCGTCCGGTGGGATCCACCAAGACCTACCCGGTGGATGCCCGGGTGATCGCTGCCACCAACCGCCGCCTAGAGGAAGCCGTCAAGGACGGGAGCCTCCGCCAAGACCTCTTCTATCGCCTCAACGTAGTCCGGATCGAGATACCGCCACTCCGCGAGCGCAAGGGCGACAGCCCGGGCCTGGTAGCCCACTTCCTCCGCCAGTTCAACCAGCGGTTCGGCCGGGACGTGAAGGGAATCACTCCGGAGGCGCTGTCCGCGCTCATGGCTTACGACTTCCCCGGCAATGTGCGAGAGCTGGCGAACCTCTTGGAGCGTGCCTACGCCCTGGGCGCCCGGGGCGAAGTCACGCTGGCCGATCTCCCTGCGCTCTCAGCCCGCTCACAGACTGCTCCGCAGCTCAGGGAGCTTCCGACCCTTGCTCAAGCGGAGCGCGACCTGATTCTCCGGGCCCTTCAGCTTCACGGCAACGACAAGGATCAGGCTGCCAAGGCCCTCGGAGTCTCCCGCCGGACCATCTACCGCCGCCTCAAGGAGTACGGGCTCGTCTGACCGGCCTTCGCCCCCCTGCTAAGCTGGCAATCCATTGTGCCATGCTGGCATGGATGGGGGGCGACCGTTAGCAACAACTGGAACACTTCCTTGTTTTTCAGCATGTTCTCTCTGTGATGGTGCTGGCATCCCCCCTGCAAGAATCAGTGGGCATGGGCAAGTCAGGCGGCGATTTCCAAGTCTGATCTCCGTCTGCCTGTTGCGAGACTCGTCCTGGCAATCAAGGGGGTTAACCATGGGGGAGAACAAGAAGGTCTTGGTGGTTGATGACGATCCGGAGATCCTCAACATGATAGCGGAGGCGCTCTCGCAGGCGGGCTGTGAGGTGCTGGTGGCCCATGACGGGCGCGAGGCCCTTGAGCTGTTCCGGGTGGAGCGTCCTCCGCTCGTCGTCGTGGATCTCAAGATGCCCAAGCTCGATGGGGTCGCGCTGATGAAGGCGATCAAAGACACCAGCCCCAGGACGGAGATCCTGATCGTCACAGCTCACGCCGACCTCGCTTCCGCCATCGAGGCGATCCGGCAAGGCGCCTTCGATTATGTCCAGAAGCCTTTCGACTTTAACGTGCTGATCGGCAGAGTGAGTCAGGCCCTGGAGCGTCACCGGCTGGTGTCCGAAAAGGAGGTCCTCCTCGAGGAGCTGGAGCAGCGGGTGCAGGCGCGGACGGCGGCCCTGCTCGAAAGCCAACGGCGGCTCCGGGCGGTCTTCAACGGGATCCGAGACTGCCTGGTCATCCTCGATCAAACCTTCAAGATCCTGGCCTCCAACGAGACGACTGGCCTCTCAGGGACCTCGTCGTAAGGTCGCACGGGCCGGCAGTGGCACCGGGATCTGCGTGGACAGGCCAGGGGCGCTTCATGTTCTCCTTCCGAGATCGCGCATGGTGCAGTCGATCTTCCACCACGCGCGCTACCAAGTCAGCCGCTTTCAGCATAAGCGGGAACCCGCATGAGCCGCTCGTCGAGGTGAAGTACCGACTGCACATCCGCTGCATCTTCGGCGGCCTGATGCGTACCTGAGCGCCATCGGGACGCCGACACGGTCGTCCCGGTGAGACGGGTGAGCCTGATCGGAAGGAAGATGACGCAGGCTTTCCAGGTGCACCCGGTTGCTGGTGGGGGGCACCTCACCGACTCCCGCGGGCGCCTCACCTCGACGCCGTCCGGCTACTGCTAAGCTGGCAAAGCCTTGTGTCATGCTGGCATAAAATCCGGCCCTTGCACCCTGGCAAGTCCAAGACGCCTTTGTTTTTCCTTATATTCTTTCCACGACTGCGCTGGCATCCCCTCTGCAGGAAGTCGTTGAGTATGGCACACGCAAGGCGGTCCCCCGCCATGGAGCCGCCCGTCATTATCGTTGCCGATGCGGACGGCGAGGCAGCTCGCCTCCTGGCCGACTACCTCTCCCGGCAGGGGTTTCCGGCCTCTCACACCTCGCGGGGCGAGGATGCCATCCGCCTCGCCCGCTCTGGGAAGCTCGGGCTGGCCATCGTGGATGTGTCGCTCGTGGACATGTCCGGCCACGCCTTGGCCTCCTGGCTCAAGCAGATCGATCGGGAGATTCCCATCCTCATGACCTCGGGGGACTATCGCCCGGAGCTTGAGATGCGCGCCCGCCAGGTCGGCGTGCTCTACTACGCCCACAAACCCACCGACTACGGACGGCTCCAAACGGTCGTGGCGAAAGCCGTCGGCGCCGAGTGTGGATAATGCGTCGGGCGAGCGTGCTGGTGGCGGACGACGAGGCGGAGAACCGGGAGATTCTCCGGGAGCTTCTCATCGGACTCGGCCACGAGGTCGTGCTCACCGAGGACGGGCTCCAGGCCCTCGCGCAGGTCGAGCGTGAGCCTCCGGACCTGATCGTGTTGGACATCGCCATGCCGAAAATGAGCGGCATTGATGTCTGCCGAATCCTGAAACGCGATCCAAAGACCCGGCTCATCCCGGTCGTGCTGCTCACCGGCCGGAGGGAGCGCGAGATCCGGATCGCTGGCTTAGAGGCCGGGGCGGATGACTTCTTCAATAAGCCCTTCGACCTTTTGGAGCTGACCGCCCGGGCCCGCTCGCTCCTGGATCTGAAGCGCTTCACCGACGAGCTGGAGCATGCCGAGGCCGTGATCACGAGCTTGGCCCTTGCGGTGGAGGCGCGAGACAGTTATACGAGCGGCCACTGCGTCCGCCTCGCCAAGATCGCCGTCGAGCTCGGCCGCCGCCTCGGCTTGGGGAGCGAGGATCTCCGCGTTCTCCGCCTTGGCGGCTTCCTCCACGACCTCGGCAAGCTCGGCGTCCCCGATCCCATCCTCCTCAAGCCCGGCCCCCTGACGGAGGATGAGCGGGCTCAGATGAAGGTCCACCCAGTGATGGGCGAGCGGCTGTGCCAACCCCTTCACTCGCTGGACGCCGTCCGTCCGGTCATCCGCCACCACCACGAGCGCTGGGACGGGAGCGGCTACCCGGACGGCTTGGCCGGAGATATGATTCCGTTAACAGCGCAGATCCTCGGGCTGGTGGATGTCTACGATGCGCTCGTCACCTGGCGGCCGTATAAACCGCCATTCACGCCGAGGGAGGCCAGGCAGATCCTTCAAAAGGAAGCGGCGCAGGGGCTCTGGAACCCCACCCTGCTCGCCGAGTTCCTCGGTCTGGTGCCGCGCGGATGATGCCGCAGGGATGGTATAGTGGAGGCATGAAGATTCGGCAGCGCTTCGCTCGAGCTCTGGGGCTCCGCGAGGTCAGCGCGACGATCTTCGCCCTCATCGCGATCCTGCCCTTGCTTGTGTTCCTGTTCCTCCTCTGGGTGTTCGACTTGCTCGGCGAGACGCACGTTCAGGTCAGCCTGCTCCTGGCTCTGACAATCGCCCTCCTGGGTTTCGTGCTGTTCCAGCGGCTGGTCGAGAAGATCTCAACGCTGGCCCAGACCCTAGCATCATCCAAGCCGGCCGAGCAGGCCGCGCCCCCGGGAGAAGCCTCGCCGGTCCTCCCAGGGTTCGGCCAGGTAACCGAGATCAGCCAGATCGCCGAGGCGTTCGGGCGCCTCCTCGAGGACCTGCGGGGGTCCACAGAGCGCCTCGAGGATCTCGTGTACAAGCTCGGCACCCTCAACGAGATGGTGGAGCTGGCCGCCAGGATTCCGAAGATGCAGGAACTCTTGGGTCTGGTCCTGCAGCGGACCATGCGGACGGTGAGAGCGACCATCGGCTCGATCATGCTCCTAGATCGGGAGCGCCAGACACTCCGGATCGCCGCGAGCCATGGGCTGCCGGAGGACGTTATCGGCGGGACTGAGGTCGGCTTGGGCGACGGAATTGCCGGGAAGGTGGTGCAGCTCGGGGAGCCGGTCTTGGTTGAGGACATCGAAACGGATCCCCGGTTCGCCAAAGCCGCCGACCCGAAGTACGGCGGCGGCTCCTTCATCTGTATGCCGGTCCGGGTGGGGGACCGGGTCACCGGCGTGATCAACCTGGCTAAGAAGGAGTACGGCGCTGCCAGCCCTCCCCACCAGCGGCCGTTCAGCAACACAGACCTCCAGTTCTTGAACGCGCTCATGACCTACATCGCGTACGCCCTGGACAACGCGCGGCTGCTCGAGGAGGCCCGGCAGTCGGCGCTCCGGCTCCAGGAGGTGGTCGAAGACCAGAAGCTCCGGTTGACCCTTGCCCAGCAGCAGATGCTCCAGGCCGAGAAGCTGTCGGCCTTGAGCCAGATCGTGGCGGGGGTGGCCCACGAGCTGAACAACCCCCTGTCGGTGGTGATGGGCCAGACGGTCCTCCTGCGTGAGACGGCCGGGGGCGGGGCGCTCGCGCAGCGCGCCGAGAAGATCTTCAAGGCCGCCGAGCGCTGCTCGCGCATCGTCAAAAACTTCCTCGCCCTGGCGCGTCAGCACCCCCCCGAGCGCCACAAGGTGGCGTTCGACCAGATCGTCAAGGACGCCGTGGAGGTTCTGGCCTACCCGCTCCGGCTGGATGGGGTGGAGGTGAAGCTGGATCTGGCCCCGGACCTCCCGGTGCTCTGGGCCGATCCCCACCAGCTCCACCAGGTGGTGGTGAACCTCATCTCCAATGCCCACCAGGC
>JACQRS010000181.1 GCA_016206385.1 Candidatus Rokuibacteriota bacterium
GGTCCGAAGATCTCCTCCCGCGCTACGCGCATATTCGGGCCGACCTCCTCGAAGATGGTCGGCAGGTAGAAGCACCCCTTAGCCAGCACGGGATCGCTGGGGCGCTGGCCGCCGCAGACCAACCGTGCACCCTCGCGTAGTCCGATATTGACGTACCTCTCGACCTTCTCCAGTTGCTCGTGTGAGGTAAGCGATCCCATTTGGGTGTCGAGCTGCAGAGGGTCGCCGACCCGGATCTTCCGTGCGCGGTCCAACAATAGCTCCATGAACTGGTCGTAGATTTTCCGGTGAAGGAAGAGCCGGGGGCCGGCGTCGCAGTACTGTCCCGCACCCGCGAAGATCCCGAAGAGAACCCCGCGGACAGCGTGGTCAATGTCCGCGTCCTCGCAGACGATGTTGGGAGCCTTGCCACCCAGCTCCAAGGTGACGCGCTTCAGCCGATCCACCGAGGCGCGCAGAATGGTTTGGCCTGTGGAGACCTCTCCGGTAAAGGCGATCTTGTCGATGCCTGGATGGGCGGTGATGGCAGCCCCAGCGGTCGGGCCAAAACCGGGGAGGATATTGGCCACGCCCTCAGGCACTCCAGCCTCCAGCAGGATCCTCCCGAGCTCCAATGCTGTGACCGGCGTCTGTTCAGCAGGCTTGAGGAGCACCGTGCACCCGGCCGCCAGCGCCGGGGCGACCTTCTGGGCCGCCTGGGGAAGGGGGGAATTCCAGGGGATGATCTGGCCCACCACCCCCACGGGCTCTCGCACCGTGTAGGTGTGGAACCGCCCTTTGACCGGGATGACGCGGCCCTCAACCTTGTCGGCCAGGCCACCGTAGTACTCGAAATAGTCGGCGGAGGCATTGGCCTGGGCCCTGGTCTCGCGGAGCGCCTTGCCGTTATCGCGAGTTTCCAGCTCCGCCAGTTCCGCAGCCTGGCCCCGGATCAGGTCGGCCACGCGGAGGAGCATCCGTCCCCGTTCCCCGGCACTCAGGCGACCCCACGGCCCCTCCAGTGCGCGGCGCGCGACCGCCACGGCCCGATCCACGTCGGGCGCATCCGCCTCGGCCACGATCGCCAAGAGCTCCCCGGTGGCCGGATTGCTGGTCTCGAACGTCTTTCCCGACGCCGCATCAACCCACTTCCCACCGATCAGCAGTTGGTACTGGTGGACCATACGGCCTCCGCTCTTGTCCCCATAATTCCGGCCTCAGAGAAGGCGGGCGAAGTGATCCAGTTCTTCTTCCGTGTTGTAGAAGTGGGGAGCGGCCCGCAACAGGCCCTCAATGACGCTCACGACTACCCGGTGCCTCTTCAGGGCTGCCTGTACCTCATGGGGCCGCGGAACCTGAAATGCCACGATCCCGGCCCGTTCCTCCGCCGCCCTCGGCGTGACGAACGGAATCCCCTTTCGGTCCAGGAGATCCATGAGCGTCCCGACGAGATGATGGACGCGCTTCTCAATGCGGGACACGCCGATCCTGGCGATCAGGTCCAGAGCAGCCTCCAGCGCGTGCAGCCCGCCGTAGTTGGCGTTGCCGATCTCGAAGCGCCGGGCATCGGAAGCAAACGAGAGCGCCCGCGAATCAGCAGAGGCGCTGACAAGGCTGGCCCGCGCGGCGTAGGCCGGCCTCAGGGATTCCAGCAGCTCCTGTCGGCAGTAGAGGAACCCAACGCCATGCGTCGAGAGCAGACCCTTGTGTGCCCCGCAGGCCAGCGCGTCAATGCCGAGCCTACGAACGGGGGTGTCCACTATCCCGATCGCCTGGATCCCATCCACCACCAACAGGGCGCCATGCGCCCGGCAGTGCTGGCCCAGGGCCCAGAGATTCATCCGCCGGCCCGTGCAGTAGCTGACCCACGATACCGCGACGACCCGAGTGCAGGTATCCATCCGGCCGACCAAGTCCTCGAGGCCGATGTCACCGTTGGAGGAATTGACCACCCGGACCTCCACCCCTTTCCGCGCCACATGCAACCAGGGGTACAGGTTGTTGGGATGCTCCCGAGCGTGGACGACGACATTCTCCCCCGCTGCGAAGGGAATTGCGTTGGCCAGGATGTTCAGGCCCTCGGAAGTATTCTTCGTAAACGCGATCTCCTCCGGTGATGCTTCCAGGAGGGCGGCGACCTTTCCGCGGACCACCTCCGCCTCGGCTTTCCAGGTGTCCTTGATCCCCTCACCCTCGTGGCCCTCGCGGAGGAACGAGTGCCATGCCTCCACCACCGCCCGGGGCAACGGACACTTGTTGGCCAGATCCAGATAGGCCCATTGCCGGGTAACGGGAAACTCATCCCGCCATACCTGCACATCGTTCACGGCCTAACCCTTCCAGGCGGGGTGCGCGGGCCCAGGATGATCGCCTCCACCTGCAGTGGATCTGCCTGGATCTCCCCGAGCTGCCTGAAGGCATCGTCAATGACATCCACGACCTTCTCGGGACCGCCGAACCGCGCCACCTCCTCGGGGTGGGGACGGAGCCGAAGCGAGACCCTCGCCCCGGGGCGTTCTGCTGCGTTGCTGGTGAGCATCCCGTGCCTCTCCAAAAGGACCATCCCCAGGGCGCAGGACGCCTCTGCGGGAACCAGGACGGGCGGATCGGAGGCCCGGCCGCCTCGTTCCACGGCAATCGAGAGTACGTCCTCCTCCGGAATGGTCGGCCCCAGAAGCGTCTCCTGCACGCGCTGGACACCGAACCGAGCCCGCAATCTGGTGGCGACCTCTCGCGCCACCCGCGCCTCTTCGCGGAGCGCCCCGGGATCGAATCGCTCCAGGGTCCGGAGCACTCCCAGCATCAGAGGCGCCCTCGCCTCCAGCCCCAGCTCGCTGGCCCTGGCGACGATTCGATCTACGAGATCCGGCGACCCGGCCAACAGGCCGGCGCGGGGACCCTCCAGCCCGGCCTTGTCACAACTGGTGATGCCGAGGTCGGCCCCCAGCTCCAGTGTTCGCGGCTGCCCCAGGAGGATGGGTGCCACTCGTGCCCCATAGGCGTCGTCAATGAACACGGGACGACCGGTTCGCAGGGCTGCAGCCACCAC
>JACQRS010000174.1 GCA_016206385.1 Candidatus Rokuibacteriota bacterium
CCGACGAATCCTTGCTCGCGTGGCTGACTTCCCTCTGACAATTATGTGGCCTGGATCACGCAGTCCACCCGGTCTGGCCGCGGGGTTGCGGCGCGACGGCCACATAATGCCGGCGGCCACATAACGTCCATCAACGCGTTGAAAGCCAAATCGCCAGATCGAGGGTTTCCGAGAGGGCAAGAAGTTCCGGCGATCCAGCCAAAGGCGCAGGCGGTCGTACGAACCGAGCGGAGACGGGAAACGACGACCGAGGCGGGTGGCGTCTGGCCGAGGCCCCCAGCGGCTACTTCTGCTTCATCCGCCGGAACAGGCTATTGGAAGTCCGGCGAGCGGCGAGGCCGAGACCCATCAGCGCGAACCCGACCCCAAGAAGAAACACCGTGTCCGGCTCGGGCGTGCCGATGATGTCGTGCGTGCCAAAGACGAAGACCACGCCCTCCCGGGTCCAGCTCGTGTCGCTACCGAGATCACCGCTGAGCGTCAGGTGGAAGAGGACCGAGTTCCGGACCGCTCCCACCTCCTCACCGAGGTCAACCGGGCTGCAGTCGCTGCACGCCACCAACCCCGCCTGCGGTCCGTCGATCGTCGCGGGACCATCCACGTTCGGGCCGGGGAACTGCGTCGCCCCGGGACCGGCCGCCGCGGTGACGAAGTCGACGAGGTTCACCGTGTGTCCGAACCGGACCACCGGCTCGAGCCAGTCCTTCCCCGCGGCCCACTCGAAGGACGTGTCGTTGCCCGGACCGAGCGTGACCGGCGGCGCCGGCCCGGCCGGGTTGAAGTTGACGCTCGTGCTGTCCGACCCGATCTCCGCCGTCCCGCCCGCGATGCCGAGACCCCCCGGGAGATCGAAGCCCACGCCGGTGAGGAGCTGGATGCGGTTGGCATCGCTGATCAACGGGTTGGCGACGTTCTGGTCGACATGGAGGATGGGCGCGCACGTGACGCACGTCGACGTGTTGGTGAACGTCACGTCAAGCATGTTGGTGCCAGCCGTCCAGCCGAAGACCACCCGGGCGTGGAGTCCCGACACGAGAGGGTCCGCGGGATTCCAGTCTACCGTGACGGAGATCGCCGGGGCCGGGACGGGCGTCGCAACAAGCGCACCGACGGCCACGGCAGCGACGACCAGCAGCCTGAAGGACGTTCTCACGTGCTTTTGTCCCCGACCCCTCCGTACCGCCGGGGCCGGCGCCGGCGGTACGGGCGGAGCGTCGGAACCTGACACACTCTCTGCCCCGAGGCCAACCAAGCTGGCGCCTGGCAGCAGGAGCGAACTCGGCTCGGCCATCTGGCCTCGATCGGCGCCGCGACATTGATGCGCTTCCCGTCGGGGTGCCGCCGGCACGTCGCAGGCCGACGAGGAGCCGTTCCAGGGCGCGCCGGCGTCCAGCGTGCCGACGGAGTCCGGAGCAACGCCCATGCCAACGATCTCGGCGACGGAACGCCCTGAATTCCGGGGACTTGACCCGATGCCCCGCGAGCCGATGCGCATGGCTTTGCACAATCCAGACAAGCGGCTTTCACGGAGTGGCACTGCGGTCGTCACCGCCCTCGGCCCCCGGAGGTCCGGCCAGGTGCCGGGCGAACGCGCCGGAGCGGGCGGGGAGGGGCGCCCACCGCCTACCGCAGCTCCGCCAGCACGGCCCGCGCCTCATCCTTGCCGGCAAAGCTTTCACGGCTCGTGGTGGCGACGGTCAACGCCTTCCGGGCCCTCTCCTTGTCACCCAGCTTCGCGTAGACCATCCCGAGGTGGTACTGGACTTCGGGATTTTCGGACAGCTTCGTCGCACTGTCCGTCAGGAGGGCCAGGGCTCGCTGATAGACTCCCCGCTTGTAGAGGATCCACCCGAGCGTGTCCGAGACATGCGGCTCTTCCGGCGCCAGCTCCTTAGCCAGGTTGGCGAGCTGAAGCGCCTTCTCCTTGTCCCCGCCGTGCTCGCTGAGCAGCCATGCCAGGTTGTTCGCGGCCGGCACGAAACGCGGATTGACCTCGAGGGCCTTGGTGTACGCGGCCTGCGCCTTCGCGACGTCCCCCTTGCGCTGGTAGATCACGCCGGACAGCATCATCGCCCCGATGTCATTCGGGTTCAGCTTGAGGGCCTCGCTGAGCTTCGCCAGCGCCTGATCATCCCTGCCGGAAGCGGCGTACAGGTTGCCCAGCTGGACATACGCTCCGACCAGGCGGGGTTCGAGCTCGAGGGCCCTGAGGTACGCCGCCTCCGCTCGCTCCCGATCCCGCCGGGCCCGGTGTACGGTCCCCAGCAGGTAATGGAGCCGCCCCGACGTCGCCACGAGCGCGATCTGCTTCTGGACCCGCTCGAGGGCCAGGCCGGGCTGCCGTTCGGCGAAGGCTATCGCCACCAGCTCGGCCACTGGCTCCACGAAGCCAGGCGCGAGACCGAGCGCCGCCTCCAGCTCCTTCTTGGCCTCGGCCCATTTGCCCTCCGCGCGGAGGCCGACTCCCACTAGATACGGCCCTCGCGCGTCCCTGGGGAGGAGCGCTTTGATCTTGCGGTACGCCTCCGTGGCCTTGGCTGGCTCCCGGCGGACGAGGTAGGCGGTGCCGAGCAGCTCGTACGCCCGGATCGCGCGCGGCTGCCGCGCGATAAGCTTCTCCAGCGCCTCGATCGCCGGCTGGGCCGCGCCGCTCTGAATGTTCAGCCGCGCGAGCAACAGGACGGCCTCGTCGAAGTTCGGCGCGATCCGGCTCGCCTCGTTGAGCTCGGTTTTCGCCTGCTGGAGGTTCCCGGCCTGGAGCTGGGCCACCGCCAGGTGGTACCGCGCTGGCGCGAACCGCGGCTCGAGCTTGAGGACCTGCTGGAACGCCTGGATCGCCAGGGAGGTCTCATGACGTACCAGGTGAATGCGACCCCGGAGCAGTAGACCGTCGGGGTCCGAGGGGCTCTTCTTCAAAAGCACGTCGAGGGCCTTCGCGCTCTCGTCGAGTTTGCGCTCCGCGAACGCGATCTCGGCCAGCCGGCGCCATCCTGGGAGATAGTCCGGAGCCTTCTCGGTCTTCTCGCGCAGGATGCGCTTGGCCTCTTCGGCCCGGCCGGCCAGCAGGTAGAAATCGACAAGCCGGAGTCGGGCCATCGAGCCGGCGGGAGCCAGCTCGGCCGCCGCCTGGAACGCGCGCTCGGCCTCCGCCTTGTCCCTCCTCGCGAGGTAGAACGCGCCCAGCACCACGTGAGCCTCGGCCGATTTGGGTTCCCTGGCCACCGCTTCCCGGAATGCCCGCTCCGCGCTGGCCGGGTCCTGCTTCAGAAGGTAGAGCTTGCCGAGCGTCAGGTGTAGCTTCGCCCGATCCCCCAGCTCGGCTCGAGCGCCCTCCAGCTGGCTGATCACGGTGTCCGCTTCGGCGGGCGCCCGGACGGTCGCGGCCAGAAGGACGAGGGCGTCCAGGTTCTTGGGATCTCGCTCAAGGACGACCGAGGCTTCGTGCCGCGCCTCGTCGGCCTTCCCGCCGAGGAAGTAGATCATGCCGAGCTTGAGGCGAACGTGCGGGTCGCCGGGCTCGACCTCTTTGGCCTTCAGCAGGAAGCGGAAGCTCTGACCCAGCTCACCGAGGCGGTAATGCGCCAGACCGAGCTGCCGGATGGCCGTCGCGTTGCTCTGATCGACCCGCAGCACGTTGCGGTACTCTATGACCGCCTCGCGATACTTCTGCTGCCCGAAATATCTGTTGCCGCGCTCCAGGTGCCAGGCCTTCCGAGCCTCGGGCGACCGGGCGCACCCCGTCGCGACGAGCGTCGCGACCACCAGGAGTACTGTAGCCCGGCGTGCAAAACGACTCATGCCCCCACCCCCCCATCGGCCGAGACGCTGCTACCCCGCGGGTTGAACACTGACACTCCGCGTCACTCGGTTCCCCGTCCGCGTCACCCGCGCGTCGTCGTGCGCCCGTCTTGGGCGGCCCGGCGCCCTACCCATTCCGCGCGGCTGTCAAAAAACCGACGCAACCCGACGAGATTCCGGCGGTTTCGTCTGGCTTTGCGGGTCAGGACTCGGGCCGAAATTCTAAATACTCTTACCCACATGCGCCTGTTAGCGGCCGCTGGCATCGTCCTTGCCTGTCTCGCCATGTCGAGGAGACCGTTCCCGACAAAGGCAAACCTGCCGTGAGGCAGGGACGCAACGCCGCGGGTCAGACGTCGGGCTGACGGCCGGGCTGCCGAAGGAATCAGGGCTCCTCCAGAAAGGGAGGACCCCATGGTCCGGCGCTTCGTGACTGGTGTACTCGCCGTCCTCGCGGTCATCGCTCCCGCACCCCTGGCGGTTCACTCGGCGCACGCGCAACTCGGAGGCGCCGAGGCCCTGTACCCGTGGCCCGAGGACCCCACCAACCTTGTTGCGAACCCGTCCTTCGAGGTGGACGTCGCCGGCCAGCCCGCCGACTGGACCATCGGCCTGCCCGCGTTCCTGTTCCCTGATGCCAGCGCATCGCACAGCGGCGCGGTGAGCCTTCACCTGCGAGACAGTCATCTGGCCCCCTTCTATCCCCTTGCCACCCAGACCGTGAGCGCGGCGCCCGGCTGGTACAACCTTCGCGGGTGGGGCAAGGCCGTCGCCGCCGGGACGAACAACCCCGGCGCGGGCGGGCGCTTGAGTTTCTGGGGCACCGGTGCGAGTACGCCGGTCGTCCGGGACACCACCGACTGGACGCTCCTGGAACAGACCAGCATCCTGGTACCCCCCGGCATCTCGCCCACGCTCCGGATCGAGGCCTACGGCAAACCGGACGGCGACATCTTTTTCGACGACATCGCGCTGCACCGCCAGATCCCGCCGGTGGTCGAGTGGTACTTCCTCTACCCGAACTACCGCGGCGTCCTCTTCGAGGACGAGCCCCAGACCATCCAGGTGAGCATCGCGGTCCACCCCGAGGAGGTCGGTCTGACACTGGCCGACCTGGTCGTCCGGTTCGTTCTCGAGACCACCACCGGGAAGGTCATCGCCACGCGCGACGTCTCGCCGCCAGCCGCCCGCTTCGTGTTCTCCGTGGATATCTCCGGGCTGCCCCGCGGAGACTTCCGGGCGCGCCTGCGGGCTCTCCGGGCCCGCGACGGGCAGTTGCTCTTCGAATATCCCCCCTATCACCTGGTGAAGCTCTCGGTTGCTCAGCGCGCTCGCCTCACCGCATACGTCGACGCGGACAACGTCCTGGTCCTCAACGGGAGGCGTACCTTCGCGCTGGGAATTTACGACACCACCGGGTACTCGAACCTCCCCAGCGCCTACGAGCCCCGGATCGCGAAGATCGCCGAGGCGCCGTTCAACCTGTACCTGAACTACTGGCTCGCCGCGGCCCCCGCCAGCGCGCTCAACGCGCTGATGGTCACGCTGCAGAAATACGACATGGCCTACCTGCACACCGCCAACAGCTGGTATGATAACCATCCCGATTGGCCCGGGGCCACGCTCTGCCGCGGAAAGAGCGCGACCACGCTCGGTGAGGACGAGTTCACGGCCTGCATGGCGGGAGAACTCGCCTCGAACCCCGTGCTGGCGGGCTGGTACACGGCCGACGAGCAGAGGGCGAACCAGGCCGCGCGGGTGTTCCACCAGTACACCATCCTCCGCGCGAACGACCTCGACGGGGTCGCCTTCATCGCCCAGAACCTCCCGGAGGAGCTGTCGCGGTGGCGCGACGCCGCGGACGTCGTGGGCGTCGACCCGTATCCCATCTTCAACATCCCGGCCGGACAGCTTGCCCCACTGGAGATGGTCACCGACTGGGTCGGGCAGGCGCAGGCCGCCGTCGAGGGTAGCCGCCCGGTGTGGGCCGTCATCCAGTTCTTCCAGTTCGGCTCGAAAGGGCACTGGCCGACGTACGACGAGCTCCGGTCGATGAGCTACATGGCCATCGTGGCGGGGGCCAAGGGCCTCTTCTACTGGAGCTACGGCGCCAGGGGTCTCGCCTGGGTCACCGATGCGGAGCTCAAGGAGGAATACTGGCAGCGGCTGGTCCGGCTCACGCAGGAGATCAAGGCGCTCGAGCCAGCGCTGCTCAGCGCGGACGCGCCGGGGCTGCTCCAGGCCCACGCCCCTGCGGGGGACATCCGGGTCCTCGCCAAGCAGGTCGGGAAGACCCGCTACCTTATCGCGGTGAACAACACGCCACAGCCGCTGACCGCCAGCTTCACCCTGTCCGCGACGGTCGGACGCGTCGAGGCGGTAGGGGAGGGGCGAAGCGGCGTGCTCAACGCGACCAGCTTCTTCGACTTCTTCGGGCCCTACGCTGTGCACGTGTACAAGCTTGAGGATCTCTGGCTTGAGGATCCCTGAGGACAAGGGCGAGGGTCGCGTGTGCGCCGACCTCGAGACCCGCGGGAAAGGCGCCGAAGGGTTGGCCCCGTGAGACTGCCGCGAGCCGTCCTTGCGATCCTGCTTGCCGGCCTGCTGCTCCCGAATCCGCCCCTCACGGGGGCGACCCACTCCGAGGGGCGCGACGTCCGCCTGCTCCCGCGTGACAGGATGCGAGCGGTCGTCTACGTGGCGCTCGGGGACAGCGGGGCGTCGGGCACGGGAGCGAGCCGGCCGGAGTTGGGCTACGCAGGCCGGGTCTACGCCCGCCTGAAGGACCTGTACCCGGCGGCTCGCATGGTGAACCTTGCCGTCAGGGGCGCCGACTCCCTGTACGTGCTGAATTACGAGGGTCCCCGGGCGGCGGACCTTCGCCCAGACCTCGTCACCCTCTCGTTCGGGGGGAAGGATGTCCTGCTGCAGAAGGACGTCCGGCAGTTCGAGCGCCACGTCGAGACGATCTTCCGGACCCTTAACGCGAAGACCGGCGCGGTCATCGTGATGAACCGTATCGGGGACATGGGCCTCTGGCCCGGCTACGTGGCCCTCTATAAGGGCGGGGGGGAGGCGGCGGCCACGGAGCTCTCCGCTCAGGTGGTCCGTTTCAACGAGGCGCTGGAGCGACTGGCGCACGTGCACGGCGTGGAGCTGGTGGGCGGGGGCGAGGAGCGGCGATACATGTCTCGGGCCAAGGAGCTGATCGCCCGCGACGGCCTGCATCCGTCCGACGAGGGCCACGCGATCTGGGCGGAGATCGTCTGGGGAGGGGTGAAGGCGCGCCTGCCGTGACGTCCGGCCTGGTGCCATCGGCCGCCTAGCCCCCCCCGGCCTTCCCCTGCGCCTCGGCGAGACAGGCCCGTAGCTTCATGGCCAGGACGCGGACGCGGGGCTCATCGATGATCGCGGCCTGGTAGCCGGGTACCTCGTGCACCGTCAGCCCGCCCCCGGCCAGCTCGTCCCACCCCATCAGGGGATCGTGGCGGTACCCGAGCGGGCGCTTCCCGGCGCGGAAGAGAACGACGTGCCCGGGGTAGACTCTGGGGACGTAGGCCAGCACGGCTGTCAGGTTTGCCCGCTGGATGCGGTTTAAGGGGCTCTCCCGCCTGCCGACGAGTACGTCTATCCGCACGCGGTTCCGGGCGACGATCCGCTTCGCCTTCTGCAGGAGGTATCCCCACTGCTCCCGTGGCGTCAGCAGGAGGAGGTTGCCGATCTCGAAGTCGATCCGCTGCACGGCACGGCCGACCAGGCTCGCGAGGCCCCGCCTCGTGGGCCCCAGGGCGACGTGCCGGCCGTAGGTGTCGAGGAGGGCGAGCAGGGCCACGCGCTGGCCGGCCGCGTGGAGCTGCTGGGCCATCTCGAACGCCACGAGCCCGCCGGAGCAGTACCCGCCGAGGAAGTACGGCCCCTCGGGCTGAAGCGCCCGGATCTCCCCTAAGTAGTTCTCGGCCATCTCCTCAATCCGGGTCGCGGCCGGCTCCTGCCCGTCCAGCCCTCGGGCCTGGAGGCCGTAGAAGGGCTGATCCGGGGCCAGGTGACGTGCCAGGTCGCGGTAGAAGAGGACGTGCCCCCCGTGGGCATGGACGCAGAAGAACGGCGGCTTCGACCCCGCCGGCTGGATGGGCACCAGCGACGACCACGGGGCCGCCCACCCGTCCTCGCGGATCCGCGCGGCCAGCCCCTCGATCGTGGACGCCTGGAACAGCGCCGCGAGCGGGATGCTCTTCCCCAGGGCCTTCTCGATCTCTGCGAAGAGGCGGACGGCAAGGAGCGAATGCCCGCCCAAGTCGAAGAAGCTCTCCCGGATCCCGATCGGCTGCACGTCGAGCACTTTCTCCCACGTCTTCGCCAGCACGAGCTCGAGCGCGTCCCGAGGCGCGGCGAAGGCCCGCTCCGGCGGTGGAGTCACCTCATCCGGTGGCGGGAGCGCGCGCCGGTCGACCTTGCCGTTCCGGGTGAGTGGCAGTGCGTCCAGCCGCACGAATGTCGAGGGGACCATGTAGTCGGGCAGCTTCCGCTTCAGGAAGGCCCGCAGGTTGGCGGACGCTGGTGGCTCCCCTCCGTCGACCGTGAAGTACGCCACGAGCCGCATCCCACCGGGCGCGTGGTCCCAAGGGACGACGGCGCTGTCCCTGACGGAGGGATGCTGGCCGAGCACGGCCTCGATCTCACCGAGTTCGACCCGGAAGCCACGGATCTTGACCTGGCTGTCGATCCGTCCGAGGAACTCGAGGTTCCCGTCCGGCCGGTAGCGCACCAGGTCCCCCGTCTTGTACAGGCGCGAGCCTGGCCGGTCGCCGAACGGGTCCGGGATGAACTTCTCGCGCGTCAGCTCCGGTCGGTTGCGGTAGCCCCGTGCCAGTCCGATGCCTCCGACGTGCAACTCGCCGGGGACGCCGACCGGGACGGGCTGGAGGTTGCGGTCGAGCACGTACACCCGGGTGTTGGCGATCGGGCGCCCGATGGGCGGGGCCTGGCTTCCCACGGCTACGGGCGCGTAGGTCGTCACGACGCTGTTCTCGGTCGGCCCATAGTGGTTCGCCAGGTCGAACGGCAGCGCCCGCTTCGGTCCCGCATGGAGCTTGTCCCCTCCCGTCAACAGCGCCCGCAGCGCCATGCGCTCTGACCACGGGCCCTCCAGCACCGCCTCGAGGAGCGGCGTCGGGAGGAAGCTGATCGTGATCCGTTCGGTGGCGAGCCACTCGAGCAGCCGGGACGACGAGACGCGGATCTCCTCCGGGGGCATGTGAAGGCTCGCGCCCGCCGTGAGATACGGCCACAGCTCCCACACGGTGGCGTCGAACCCGAGCCCCGCGAGGTGGGTCGCGCGGTCCGTCGGCGTGACGGCGTACACCCGCCTGTGCCAGGTCACAAGGTTCAGCAGCCCCGCGTGCTGGATCTCCACGCCCTTGGGACGACCCGTGGACCCGGACGTGTAGATCACGTATGCAAGGTTGTCGAGACTCGTCGCGACGCCCGGGTCCTCTTCGCTCTCCTCGGCCATCGCGTCCCAGCCTGAATCCAGCGGGATCACCTTGGTCGAGCCGACCGGCAGCTTCTCCCGTAGGCGCTCCTGGGTAAGGAGGACCGCCACCCGGGCGTCATCCAGCATGAACCCGAGCCGCTCCGCCGGATATCCGGGATCGATCGGGAGATACGCCCCGCCGGCTTTGAGGATGCCGAGGATGCCGACGACTAGGTCGGGCGAGCGCTCCATGCACACCGCGACCACCGCGTCCGGGCCCACGCCGAGGCCGGTCAGGTGGCGCGCCAGCTTGTTGGCCCGGCGGTTGAGCTCCTCGTAGGTCAGCCGCTGCTCCCCGCAGGCCACGGCGAGGGCCCCCGGCGTCCGCCCAGCCTGCTCCTCGAAGAGGTGGTGCACGCCGCGATCGGGGCAGCCGGCCGCCGTGTCGTTCCACTCGACGAGCAGCTGGTGGCGCTCCGGCCCCGTCAGGATCGGCAGGGTGCCGATCGGCTGATCGGGCTTCGCTGCGACGCCTGCCAGGAGCGTCCGGAAGTGGTCGAGCATCCGGCCGATGGTGGACCGGTCGTAAAGGTCCGTGCTGCACTCCAGGGTCGCGCTCAGGTCCCGCCCCGTCTCCGCGACGACCAGGCTCAGGTCGAACTTCGTCGTGTCCGTTTCCACGTCCATGACGCTCAGGGCCAGACCCGGGAGCTCCAGCGGCGGCATCGGCGTGTTCTGGAGCGCGAACACGACCTGGAACAGGGGATTCACGCTGGGGTCGCGCTCGGGCCGCAGAGCCTCGATCAGCTTCTCGACGGGGAGATCCTGGTGGGCATACGCGCCGAGCGCCACCTCCCGGACCCCGCCCAGCAGCTCCCGGAAGCTCAGGTGGCCGGACAGGTCCGTGCGCAGCGGGAGCATGTTGACGAAGAACCCGATCAGCCCCTCGAGCTCGACGCGGCTGCGCGCCGCGACAGGAGAGCCGACGACGATGTCCTCCTGCCCCGTGTACCGGTACAGCAGGACTTTGAACGCCGCCAGCAGGAGCATGAACAGGGTGACCCCCTCGCGCCGGGCCAGACCCGCGAGCGCTTCGGCTAGCTCCGAGGATATCGTGACGGAGCGGCGCGCGCCGCGCAAGCTCTGGACCGCCGGTCGCGGCCGGTCGGTCGGCAATTCAAGGACCGGCGGCGCGCCGGCGAGCCGACCGGCCCAGTAGGCGAGCTGCGCCTCGAGGACATCACCCCGGAGCCACTCCCGCTGCCAGCCGGCGAAATCGGCATACTGGATCTCCAGCTCCGGTAGCGGCGAGGGCCGCCCCTCCGAGAACGCGCGATACAAGGCGGTGCACTCGCGGACGAACACGCCAATCGACCAGGCGTCCGTGACGATGTGGTGCATCGGCAGGAGCAGGACATGCTCCTCACGACCGCATCGCAGCAGGGCAGGCCGGAACAGCGGGCCGCGTGACAGGTCGAAGGGCCGTCGGGCCTCCTCCGCGAGCCGGCGCCGCACCGCCGCCTCGCGCTCGGCGTCCGCGAGGCTCGTGAGGTCGGTGACCGGCAACGCGAGCGGCTCGGCCGGTGCGATCCGCTGGACCGGCTGCCCGTCTACGGTCGCGAACGTCGTCCGCAGGACCTCGTGGCGCCGGACGATCTCGCTCAGTGTCCGCTCGAGCGCTGGCACGTCCAGCCGACCGGTCAGGCGCACGGCAGCCGGGATGGTGTACGCGACACTCCCCTCGAGGCAGTCCGTGAGCCACAGGCGCTGCTGTGCGAACGACAGCGGGAACGGCCCGTCCCGCAAGAGCTGCCGGCGCGGCCCCGCCGCGCCCGTGGTCTCGGCGGCCCCGCGCAGGAGGGCGAGGATCTCCTCCTTCCGGCGGCTCAACTCAGCGCGTAGCTCGGCCGTCAGCACGCCCCTGGGCGCGCTGCAGCGGAGCCGGTCGCCGTCCGCCCACAGCTTCGCATCCTGGCTGCGAAGGTGGGCCAGCAGCTCTCGGGTCGTCATAGCTCGATCTCCTCGCGCTCGTCCCCAGCCGTGAGCGGAGCCGCCCGTAGATGCTCCACCGTCGCGACGGCCATGTCGACCTTCTCGGCCAGGTCGGCCACCGTGGCCGCCTCGAACAGGTGGCGCAGGGGCAGCGTGACCCCGAAGGCGTCGCCCAGCCGCGCCATGACCTGCGCCACCAGGAGCGAATGGCCCCCGAGGTGGAAAAAGTCGTCGTGGATCCCCACCTGCTCGACTCCCAGCACCTTCCGCCACACGGCGGCGACCACCCGCTCCGTCTCCGTCCGGGGCGCGACGAACGCCGTCTCCAGCTCGGGTCGCTGCAGGTCGGGCGCGGGGAGCGCCCGTCGGTCCACCTTGCCGTTCGGCGTCATGGGGAGCGCGTCCATGAACACGAACGCGGACGGCACCATGTACGCCGGGAGTCGCTCGCCCAGCAGGGCGCGCAGCTGGCTGACCGATGGCGCCGGCTTCGACCGCGCGACCACGTAGGCGACGAGTCGCTTGTCTCCCGGGACGTCCTCTCTCGCCACCACGAGCACCTCGCGCAGGTCCGGGTGCTGCCCCAGGGTGGTCTCGATCTCTCCCAGCTCGATCCGGAAGCCGCGGATCTTGACCTGGTGATCGATGCGGCCGAGGTACTCGAGGTCGCCGTCGGACAGCCGCCGCGCGAGGTCGCCGGATCGGTACAGACGCGAGCCGGAGTGTGCGTCGAACGGAACGGTGACGAACCGCTCGGCAGTCAGCTCGGGCCGATTCAGGTACCCCCGGGCCACTCCGGCGCCGCCGACGTACATCTCGCCGGGTACGCCCACCGGCACCGGCTGGCGGTGCTGATCCAGGA
>JACQRS010000185.1 GCA_016206385.1 Candidatus Rokuibacteriota bacterium
CCGGCGCCTTTTGGACCGCCTGGCGCTGGCGGCGCGCGCCGGAGATCCTGAGGCCCGGAACGCCCTGTGGCTCGTCGTCCGGCCCCATTTGGAGAGGATCGCCCTCGCCTCGGGAGTCAGGGCCGACGATGTTTCCGATCTGGTCCAGGACACGCTGGTCACGGCCGACCTCAGGATCGACCGCTTCGACACCCGCAGAGGATCGCTCCGGGGATGGATCGTCACGATCCTGCTGCGCCTGAGAATCAACCTCTGGCGGAGGACCGCACGCCGGCGCCGCTTTCTCCCCGCAACCGCCCGCGGACCTGACTGGCGCGAAGTTGCGGCCAGCCGGGCCGACCTGGACCGCTCCGATGCCCGGCTCGATCTGGACCGCGTCCTCGCCACGCTCGAGCGAAGAGAAAGGGTTGTTCTCGTTCTCTCCGAGATCGGAGGCTTCAGCTGCGCCGAGATCGGCCGGATGCTGGGCCTCCCTGCCCGGTACGTCCGCGGCCTGACGCGCCGCGCCAGGGCCCGCCTGTCCCGGCGAATGAACGCCCTCGTTCGGGAACATCCGGGATAGCGAGGCACCAGGCGGGTTCCCCCGAGACCCTCCTGCACGCTGCGGCCAGGCTCAGCAGGGCGGCCAGGCCGCCCAGGGCGAACGGCGCGACGAAGCGGAGGTAACATAGATGGCCTGAAGGGCGAGAGTCATGTTCGCGCCTCGTGAAGCGACTGTCGCGGGCTTCAGGCCCTCCTATCTGGATCTGGGCCCGCGCGGGCTTTGGGAGCGCGCCCGGAGGGCCGTCGCCATGCTGGCCGACTGCCGGGCGTGCCCGCGCGACTGCGGCGTCAACCGCCTCGAGGACCGCTGGGCCGCCTGCAAGACGGGGCGGTACGCGGTCGTCAGCAGCCACTTCCCCCACTTCGGCGAGGAAGACTGCCTGCGCGGCTGGAGCGGATCGGGGACGATCTTCTTCGGCCACTGCAACCTGCGCTGCGTCTTCTGCCAGAACTACGACATCAGCCAGGCGATCAAGCCGGGGCTGGCGGCGCCCGGCTCCCCGCCCGCGGACATCGCCCGCATGATGCTCGAGCTCCAGGGGCGCGGCTGCCATAACATCAATTTCGTCACCCCCGAGCACGTCGTCCCGCAGGTCCTCGAAGCCCTGGTGGAGGCCATCCGCCTCGGTCTCCGCCTTCCCATCGTGTACAACACCAGCGCCTACGACTCCCTCGAGAGCCTCCGCCTGCTCGACGGCGTCGTGGACATCTACATGCCCGATTTCAAGTACTGGTCGTCGGAGAAAGCCAGGACCTACCTGAAGGCCGAGAACTACCCGGAGGCGGCCCGGGCGGCGATCAGGGAGATGCACCGCCAGGTCGGGGACCTCGTGGTGGACGAGGACGGGCTGGCCCGGAGGGGCCTGCTGATCCGGCACCTCGTCATGCCGGGAAGCCTCGACGAGACGCGCGCCATCCTCCGCTGGATCCGCGACGAACTTGGCCCGGACACGTACGTCAACGTGATGGACCAGTACTACCCCGCGGGCGCGGTGAGCGGCGAGCGCTACCCGGAGATCAACCGGCCCCTGAGCCGCTCGGAGTTCCTGGAAGCGAAGCAGTTCGCCGGCGCCATCGGCCTGCGCCGCCTCGACGAGCGCCGCCCCCACCCCCGGCTCATGGGCGGAACGTCACGATGACCTGCTCCCCCGCGCGCCGGATGCTCCCGATGCCGGCCTCGAAGGAAGGCTCCGACGCGCCGGCGATGATCGCCTCGGCCGGCGACTCGACGCCCTGGAACGACGCGTCGCCGTAAGACCAGATCGGGTAGCCCTCCAGGTTCCCCGAGGCGAGGAAGACGCTGGCGTGGGTCATCCGATCCGGATGCGGGAAGATCTTCTTGAGCATGGCGGCGGCGACGGCCCTCCCCGACTGGCGGACGGTCACCGTGTGAGCGTCGATCGTCATGCCCACGCTCACGTCAAAAGCCTCGCCGTACCTCACCATGCCGATGACGGCTCCCGCCAGGAACGGAGGCGGCGCCGGCGGCACGACGAATGCGATCGGGTCTCCGATCGGGGCCACCGCGATCCCGTCGTCTTCGAAGACCCAGACCACGATCAGGTGGTTGAGGAGCTGGGCGACGCTCACGCTCGATCCCGCCGGTGGCGGCGAGGGAACCAGGAGGCGCGCGTCCACCTGGGCCTCCCGGAAGAAGCCGAAGAACTCGGGCGGCTGCGGGATGCGGCTCTGGATCGCGGCGCCGAGGCTCAGAAAGCCATCGAGGCTGCCCGCGGCCGAGCCGGCGCGAACGACGCATTCTCCCTCTTCAATCAGCCGTTCGAGGGTCCCCGCGTCGGCAATCAGCTCGCCTTCAGTGCAGACCGCCTGCGGGTCGAGGACGAACGACAGAAACTCTCCCGCCGCCGCCCCTGGCCCGCGGCCGAATGCCTCCGCCAGGGCGACAAGCGCGGCAGCGAAGGTTATGCGGTGACGAGTCCGGGACCTTGCCCGCAACATGGTCGCCACCCTCCGTTTCCTTTCGCGCGATCGGGGGGATCGTGCCCGGCCCGAAATGTACGCCCGGGCCGCTCGGGGGTCAACGCGAAACGCTTCCCGCGCCTCATCCTGGCGCCGTCGCTTCCGCAATCTCCGGCGTCAGGACCCAGTTCACCAGCCAGCGCCCCTCCTCCAGCCCGAGGCAGACGACGGCCGCGTAGCGGAACCTGACGACCGGCCTGTCCGGATCGCCGGCGACCAGAAGCCCCGCGAGCCGGGCGATGAACGGCAAGTGGCCGACGAGCATCAGAGACCGCGACTCCCGCGCCAGGTCCTCCGCGACGGGACGGACATCATCGTTGGGGTTCAGCCCGGACACCGCGACGACGCCCTCAAGCGGCCCGAGCGCCTCCCCGAGGATGGCCGCCGTCTCCTCGGCGCGCCTCTTGCCGCTATGCCGGATTTGCTGAATGCCCAAGCCCAGCCGAGCCGCTGCCCGGGCGACCCGCCGCACCTCAAGACGCCCCCGCCCGGTCAGCGGCCGCGCCGGGTTGACGCTCTCAGGCTCGGCTTCGCCGTGCTGGACGAGGTAGAGCTCCATCCGAACCCCCACAACGATCGGATCTTACTCCGATCTCCGCAGGCATCCCGCCGGGCGGGCATCCGACCCTTTCCCCCGCCGTTCCTCGCGCCGGCGCGGCCACCGAGCAGGGTAACAAGGCTCTCCCTCTTGGGCTGCTCCCACTCCCCGGGCCACCGATTTCGAGGGGTGACAAACTCCCCGGTCGGATCACTTAACCCAATAGGAACCGATCCAGGTCCCCAGCGGTGTCGGCAGCAGGACCGCCGGAGGAGGAGGCTGTAGATGGTCGAGCCATTGGCCCGTTCAGACCTCGCGACAACCCGCGCCCTGACAGTTCTCGGCCACCGGCCCGCCTTGCCTTGGCGCCGGCTTCGGCGCGAGCGTTCCCGACCAGCACTCCACGGGAAGCACGCGCGCCATATGGCGAGCCGTCTGGTCGGCGCCCTCTGCCTGGCGCTGATTCCCACGAGCGCCCGCGCGGCCCTCCCCGAGGTCTCCAACGTTCGTTTTCAGGATCAGGAGACCCTGGCGTGGGACGCCTCGGGGAGCGTGGCGGGGTACCACGTTTACAGCGGCACCATCTCCGCATTGGGAGGGCTCCAGCCGGCCGACTGTCGGCAGGGATCCCTGCGAGGGACCTCGACCCGTATCCAAGATCCACCGCCCCCGGGTGTCGCGCTCTACGTTCTCGTGGTGGGCTTCGACGAGTCGCAGGAAGGGCCGGCGGGTACATCGACCTCCGGCGTCCCGCGGGCCATCCAGACCCACTGCATTCCGGCCCGCCGGAACTTCCGCTTCGCCCTGAACGGCGACCCGGGCGACGGCGTCATCGACGGGGACGAACCTCGGAGGAACGCGAGCGTGCGGGCCTACGACCTCGGCTCGAGCGGCCGGACCGGGGTCCTGCTCCATACTGGAGAGTTCGTGCTCCGGGCATCAGATGATGTGCGCAGGGTTCGTCGGGCTGTGGCTATGGCGATTGATCGCCTAAGCACGCCCTCGATTCCATACGACCCTGACGATGAACCTTTTCTACAAGGCCGTCTTCAACGCATGCTTGAGCAACTCGACATAGACATCTGGTTCTCTATAGAGGGTACACCTGGCGCATACCTCCCAATACCTGATCCACCTATTCAAGCATCCCTCGAAGCGGCACCTACTGAGACCATCTTCGCAAGAACGTACCAGAGCCAGGTCCAGCACGACGGTCCGATGGGGTACGGGTGGGACTTCGGCGCCAACGCGCGCCTCGCACCGGTGGGTCAGAACGTCCTTCACTTCGACGGGGAAGGGAGGCAGGAGTTCTTCTTCCGTTCGGGGCCGACGAGTTTCGTATCGCCGCTCGGCCAGTTCTCCATGCTCCTCGAGAACCCGGATGGCTCGTTTGCGTTGCGAAGCCCGCAGGGCCGACTCTCGAACTTCCACGCCTTCGACGGCTCGAACCGGGAGGGGGCCCTCGAATCGTTGGAGGACCGCAACGGCAACCGGGTCACGTACCAGTACGACTTCCAGGGTCTGCTCACCTCGGTCACGGACGCGCTGGGGAGGGGCATCAGGTACCGGTACAACGCCGAGGGACGGATCGTGGATGTTTCCGACTTCTCGGGGCGGAGTTGGATCTACTCCTACGATGCCGACGGGAACCTCGTGTCGGTCGAGACCCCCGGGGCCGGGGGAGCTGCCGGCGGCCGGACTACGACCTACACTTACTCCAGCGGGTTCTCCGACCCGCGGCTCAACCACAACCTCCTGTCGGTGATCCGGCCGAACGAGGTGGGCACGGCCGTCCCGGCGCTGCAGAACACGTACGGCACCGACCCGCTCGCCTTCGCCTTCGATCGGGTCGTGTCGCAGGCGATCGGCGGGACGAACGCGAGCGGCGTGCCCGCGGGAGGCGTCCTGAATTACACGTACGCCTCGCTCAACCCGGGAGGCGACCCGTTCGACCTGAGCCTGCCGAGGCGCCAGGCTGCAGTCCTTGACAGGAACGGGAACGAGAAGGTCTTGGTGCACAACCGGCTCGGGAACCTCCTCTCTGCGACTGAGCGCACCAACCGTGAGGTGCGGCCGGGAGAGCCCGACTACACGACCCGGTACGCCCACGATCAGGACGGGAACCTCCGGGCGGTTCAGTGGCCCCAGGGGAACGGCCTCCTCCTGACATATGACTCACCGGGAGCCGATCGGTACCGGGAGGGGAATCTCTTGGAAGTCCGGTTCCTCGCGGATCCCGTGGCCTTCGGGGGCCGGGGCGACGGGCGGGGAGCCGAGATAGCCGACCGGGTCTTCTCCTTCACTTTCGACCCGGTGTTTGACCGGATCCGCTCCTTCACGGACGAGCGGGGCAAGGACCCCGGGTATGTCCCGCAGAACGGCGGGGCGTGGTCGCCGGAACGCTACACGACGCGCTTCTGGTACGACTACCAGGAGGGAGATCCCGCCTCGAACGGCATCGCCGCCCTTGCCAGCCGATTCGGGATCGCGCTGGGCGGGACGCTTTTCAACATGGGGGACTTGAACGGGGACGGGATCGCGACGCAGGCCTCGGGCAACGTAGTGCAG
>JACQRS010000175.1 GCA_016206385.1 Candidatus Rokuibacteriota bacterium
ACCCTGCCGTCAAGCCTCAGCGACTCGAGCATGGGAGCTACCGATAGAGCGACTCGAGCGCATCCTTGTACTTCTCCGCCACCACTTTGCGCTTCACCTTGAGGGTCGGTGTCAGCTCACCGGCGTCCTGGCTGAAGTCCGCGGGCAGCACCGTGAACTTCTTGATCTTGGCGTAGGACTGGAGGTCGGCGTTCTTCTCCTCTATGGTTCGCCCCACCCGCTCCACCACCTTCGGGTGCTTGGTGAGCTGGGCGTAGTCGGTGACGAGGATCCCCTGCTCTTTGGCGAACTTGGCGACCTCCTCCGGGTTCACCGTGATCAGCGCCACCGGATACGGTCGCCGGTCGCCATAGACCATGGCCTGGCTGATGAAGGGATCGGTCTTCAGGAGGTTCTCGATGTTCTGGGGGGCGATGTTCATCCCGCCGGCGGTGACGATCAGGTCCTTCTTCCGGTCGGTGATGTGGAGGAACCCCTCGTCGTCGATCCGCCCGATGTCGCCGGTGTGAAACCAGCCGTCGCGGTCCCACGCCTCGGCCGTGGCGTCGGGCTTCTTGAAGTATCCCTTGGCGATGTTCGGCCCACGCACCAGGATCTCCCCGTCCGGCGCGATCCGGACGTCCACTCCCGGGTACGGGATCCCCACGGTGCCGAACTTGTAGCGGTCGAGGCGGTTCACGCTGATCGACGGACAGGTCTCGGTGAGGCCGTACCCCTCCACGATCAGGATCCCTGCCGCATGGAAGAACTCCGCGATCTCCTTCGACAACGGCGCGCCCCCCGAGACGGCGAAGCGGAGCCGCCCGCCCAGCGCCATGTGGAGCTTGTGGAACACCAGCTTGTGGGCGAGCCGGTGCTTGAACGCGAGCCCTCCCGGGATCGGTTTTCTCGCCTGCTGGAGCTGGCTCACCTGCCTGCCGACCCCGAGCGCCCAGTAAAAAATCTTCTTCTTGACGGGGGACCCCGCCTCGACTCCGGCCAGGATCCTCGCGTACACCTTCTCGAAGACCCGGGGGACGCTGCAGAGGAAGGTCGGGCGGGTCTCGCGGAGGTTCTCACCCACCTTGTCCAGATTCTCGGCGAAGGCCGTGGTGCAGCCGTGATCGATGGTGAAGTAGGCTTCGCAGCGCGCGTAGGAGTGGGCCAGCGGGAGGAAGAGCAGATCCATGTCCGCCGGGGTGATGGTTCCGGTCTGGGCGATGGCGCGCATCATGGCCATGTGGTTACCGTGGGTCTGGACCACTCCCTTGGGCGGCCCCGTGGTCCCCGAGGTGTAGACGATGGTGGCCGTGTCCTCGGGGCGGATCGACGCCACCCGCTCAGCGAGCGCGCTCTTGAGCTTCTCGGCGTTCTCCCGCCCGAGCCGGCGGAGCTCCTCCCAGGTCAGGACCGAGGGCTCCTGCCCCTCGTAGCCCTGGATCGCCACGAGCTGCTCCAGGCCCTCCATCTTTCCCCGGACCTCCAGCGCCTTGGCGAGCTGGAGCGGATCCTCCACGATCAGCGTCCGGGCCTCCGAGTCGTTCACGATGTACGCGATCTGCTCGGGCGTGTAGCTGGGGTAGATGGGGATCGTGACGCAGCCGGCGGACAGGATCGCGAAGTCGGCCTGGACCCACTCGGCGCGGCTCGCCGACAGGAGCGCCACCGCCTCGCCGCGCTTTCGGCCGAGGGCGAGGAACCCGAGGGCGAGCTCGCGGACCATCTCGCCGACCTGGGCCCAGGTCAGCGTGTGCCACTGCCCGTCGCGCTTGAGCATCTGGGCGGGACGGTCCCCGCCCTTCTCCACGCGGTTCCAGAACATCTGGGCCAGCGTCTCCTCCGCCATGGCGTCCTCCTCACTTCTCCGACTTCGAGAGCTGCTTCCGAAGCTCCTTGCGGAGGATCTTGCCGACCGGGCTTTTCGGAAGCGCATCCACGAAGCGGACCTGTTTCGGGCACTTGAACTTGGCCAGCTTGGTCTGGCAGAAGGCCATGAGCTCATCGGCCGTAGCCTCTTGGTCGGGCTTGAGCACGACGAAGGCGAGCACCTCCTCGCCCATCAGCGGATCCGGCATGCCCACCACGGCGGCCTCGGCCACCTTCGGGTGGGCGTAGAGGACCTCGTCGACCTCCCGCGGGTAGATGTTGAAGCCGCCGCGGATGATCAGGTCTTTCTTCCGCTCGGCGATGTAGAGGTAGCCGGCGGCGTCCAGGCGCCCCATGTCACCGGTGTAGAGCCAGCCGTTCCGACTCGTCTTGGCCGTCTCCTCGGGACGCCTGTAGTAACCGAGCATCACGCCCGGGCTCCGCACGCAGATTTCCCCGGTGTCGCCGACCGGAAGCTCCCGGCCTGCGTCGTCGACGATACGCACCTGGACGTTCGGGACCGGCTTTCCGACCGAGCCCAGCCGCCGCTCCATGGACAGGCGGTGGGCTGAGACCAGGGGCCCAGCCTCGGTCAAGCCATACCCCTCCAGGATCCGCCCGCCGAACTTCTTCTCGAACGGCTCAACGACCTCCAACGGCAGGGGCGCCGCGCCGGACCCCCAGTAGACCATGGAGGAGGTGTCGTAGCGTTCGGCCTCCGGGTAGTTCAGGAGGTAGACGAACATCGTGGGGACGCACGACATCGAGCGCACCCGGTACGTGTGGATCGTCCGGAGCACCTCTTCGGGGTTGAACCACCGGAGCAGCACCGATCGAGTGCCGAGGATGTTCCCCGCGTTCATGAGCAAGACCCCGTAGGAGTGGGAAAGGGGAAGCGCACCCAGCCCCCAGTCCTCCCGGCTGAGCTCGTAGAGGGAGACCGCCGCCCGGGCGTTGGCGATCAGGTTTCCGTGGGAGAGCGCGACGCCCTTGGGGCGGCCCGTCGTGCCCGCGGTGTAGAGGATCACGGCGAGGTCCTGGTCGGCCCGCGGCACAGTGGCGAAGTGATCGGCTTCGCGCTCGATCAGGTCCCCGAAGCTCAGCATCTTCCCCTCCCCGCCGCCGTCCACGAGGATCACGTGCTTCAGACTCGGGAGTGTGCCGATCAACGGCTCCAGCTTCCAGAGCATGTCGGCGGAGGTGATGACCACCTTGGCCTCCGAGTCCGCGAGGATCAGCCTCACTTCCTCGGGGCCGAGCAGGAAGATCACGGGCACGATGACGGCGCCCAGCTTCAGGACGGCAGCGTAGCTCTGGAGGACCTCGGGGCAGTTGGCGAGCATCACCACGACCCGGTCACGCGGCGCCACGCCGAGGCGCCTGAGCGCGTTGGCGAGGCGGTGGGCGATGCGCTGGTTGCCGAGGTTGGTGTACTCCTTGCCCTCGAAGACCAGCGAGACGTACTCGCCGGACTTCCTGACGTTCTCCTCCCCCAGCTCCGCCAGGTTCATGGCACTCTACGACCCGCGCACGTATGCGCCGGGGATGCCCTGCCGAGCGAATCCGACGAGCCGTAGCGCATTAAATACGCTCGAACACCGTGGCGAGGCCCTGGCCGCCCCCCACGCACATGGTGACCAGCCCGTAGCGCGCCCGGCGGCGACGCATCTCGTAGAGGAGCGTGGCCACCAGCTTGGTCCCGGTGGCGGCGATCGGGTGGGCCAGCGCGATGGCCCCGCCGTTGACGTTCACCTTCGCGTGGTCCATCCCGAGCTCCCGGATCACGGCGAGCGACTGGGAGGCGAAGGCTTCATTCAGCTCGATCAGGTCGATCTGGTCCAGCGTGAGGCCGGCCTTCTTCAGCACCTTCCTGACCGCCGGAATCGGACCGATGCCCATGATCGTGGGATGAACCCCGGCGGCGGCAGTCGCCAGCACCCGCGCCAGGGGCGTGAGGCCCATCCGCTCGGCGCGCCTGGCCTCCATGACGACGCAGGCCGAGGCGCCGTCGCCGATCCCCGAGGAGTTGCCCGCTGTCACCGTGCCGTCCGGCTTGAAGGCGGGCGGCAGCTTGGCCAGCTTCTCCAGCGAGGTGTCGCGCCGTGGGTGCTCGTCCACCTCGAAGGCGACCGGGTCGCCTTTCCTTTGCGGGATCACGACCGGGACGATCTCCTCCCTGAACTTCCCCGCGTCGATGGCGGCGATGGCGCGCCGCTGGCTCTCCAGGGCGAAGGCGTCTTGGTCTTCTCGCGAGATCCTGAACTGATCCGCCACGTTCTCGGCTGTGATCCCCATGGAGG
>JACQRS010000178.1 GCA_016206385.1 Candidatus Rokuibacteriota bacterium
TCTCCAGGGCCCGGAGCAGGGCGCTGCGCGCTTCGCCTTCCGCCTCGATGAGCCGCTCCTGGCGGACGAGCACCTCGGCCAGGCGGCCGGTCAGGTAATCCCGCCAGACGGCAAAGTCCGGCGCCGCGGCCAGCTCAGCGACCGCCTCACGATAGAACCGCTCGGCCTCGAGGTGCTGCCCCTTGCCGTGCAGGATGTTGGCCTGCGCCTCCGCCAGGCCAGCTCTCATCGCCGCCATGTATTGCGCCGGGATGAATATGGACCAGACGCGCGACGCGTCGAAGGCCCTCCTGGCTGCCTCCAGCGCCGCGGCGGCCGCGTCCATGTCGCCGATCCGCGCGGAGTGGCCCACCAGGCTGGCATTGAGCGGCACCAACCACCCTTCCTGAAACCGCGGCACCTTCGTGACGGCACGTCGGGTGTATTCCAGGGCTCGCGAAAAGTTGCCGGCGTGGATTTCGGCTATACTGAGCCAGAACAGAATCTCGTGCTCGGCCCTCCCGGAGCCGCGCTCCGCCCAGCGCGCCGCTTCAGTCAGATCGTCGATCTCCTGCCTGACGAGCCCCACGACCCCCGCGGCGAGCCCTCGCTGGTAGTAGAAGGCAGCCAGCGTGTCCGGGTTGGTGGTGTCCGGCGCCCGTTCGTCGGCCTTGGCACGGGCCTTCGCCATGGCCGCCGGGTCGGCTAGCTTCTGCTGATCCAGAACCGCCGTGATGTCATTGATGGTCCGCGGCGGCGGCACGAACGTCCCGCGGGTGAAGGAAGCCGTGACCTGCTTAGCCTCTTCCACCGACATCGCCATCTGCCCGCCGGTCCCGCAGGCCGCCGCGGCGAGCCCGACGGCGAGGATCGAGAGGAGAGAGTGCCCGAGCCCGCTCATGCCTGTCCCACCTGGCCGTTCCGCACCCCCAGCAGTTCGAACAGCTCCACCGGCTGCGCCCGTCCCTTCACCATCACCGACCCGCGGTCCTGAACGATGACCCGGTCCTTCAGCGCCGCCAGCGCCGCTCCGCTGACCAGGATCGCGGTGGAGAGATCGCGGTTCAGCCCCTCGATGCGCGCGACCGTGTTGACCGTGTCACCGAGCACCGTGTACTTCTTCCGGCGGGGTGAGCCGACATTTCCGGCAAACACCTCACCGGTGTGCACGGCCACGCCCATGGCCAGGGTTGGCTGCCCCTGAGCCTGCCACTTCCGGTTGAGCCGCTCCAGAGCCGCCTGCATCTCGAGGGCCGTGGAGGCTGCGTGCCACGCGTGTTCCGGGTCCTCCACCGGCGCCCCGTAGACCGCGAGGATTCCATCGCCGATGAAGTCGTTCACGATCCCCCGGCGGGACAGGATCACCTCCACCATGGCTGTGAAGTACTCGTTCATCATCTCTGAGATCTGGTCGGGCTTGAGGCGCTCCGACAGCGTGGTGAACCCTCGGAGGTCAGACATCAGCACCGACACGGTCCGCACGTCCCCGCCGAGCTCGTCGCCCTCCCGGAGAACGCGGTTCATCACCTGGGGGCTCACGTACTGGCCGAACGCCGACCGGAGCCGCCGCCGAGCCAGGAGCCTGGAGCCCTGAAGATACGCCATCATCCCCACGAGCGGAGCCACGAAGTCAAGCCAGTAGCCACCACGCGTGTACGCCTCGTAGCTCACGGCGACGAAGCCGACGACAAGCCCGAGGCCCGCCAGCGCGACCCAGAGAGGCCGGAGCCACAGGGAGAGAAGAGACACGGCCAAGCACGCGCCGGTCAGGAC
This sequence comes from Candidatus Rokuibacteriota bacterium, assembly GCA_016206385.1. Taxonomy (GTDB): domain Bacteria; phylum Methylomirabilota; class Methylomirabilia; order Rokubacteriales; family CSP1-6; genus JACQWB01. The sequence goes on from JACQRS010000178.1 coordinate 1,753, forward strand.
CGACAGGTTCACGAGCACCGGGGGCGGCAGGAACGCGCGCCGCGCGAGCATGGTGTGGACCATGTTGGCGTGGATTTCGACGCCGGGCATCACGCCGAGCGGCGTGGGGTAGAAGTCCCGACTCGCCTGGAACGTCGCTCCCGCCAGGACGATCTTGCCCTTGAACGGGTTGTCCGCGTCGGGTCGAATCCCGCTCCGTGCCAGCCGGACGAGCGGAACACCGGAAAACGCCGTGACCGCGCCCGGGGGACCGGCAAAATCGATCCGCCACCATGGACCGGCGAGGGTGCCGACGGTGATCGGCTCGGCCCGCGTGATCCCGGCTTCGGGATCGCGGACCGGAAGCGCGATCGACCTCCCGGTCTCCGATTTGAGGGTTCGCGACAGGTCCTCGGCGGTGTGGCCGGCGTAGGCGGCCAGGACCGCGAGGGCAAAGGAGGGGAGAAACCCGCCGTCGGCGGCAGGGAGCACCGGCGCCATCCGCCGGATGACGCCGTCGGGCCCGACCGGAGCGTTGGAGAACCCGAGCAACCCGCGGAGCTCGCGCGTGAAGGGTGGAGAGGCCTCGTAACCGAGCCGCGCCTCGCCCGTCCGGGGAATGGCCTCAAAGCCGAACACGAGCCGGCCGCCCTGCTCGTGCCAGCGACGAGCCATGGCGACGAGAGCCGCGTCTTCCTTTTGCACGGAGGGGGTTTTAAGCAGAATGTCGAAGGCAACGACCCTGGCGCCACTCTGGAGCAGGAACTCACCGAGGTCGGCGAGGTAGCGGCGGGAGAGCGGCTGCCGCTCGCCCAACTCACGGAACGCCTCCTCGTCGATCAGGACCAGAACGATCTCCGGCGCGGGGACCCGGTCGCGGAAGAAGAGAAAGGTGTCCACTGCACGGGTCTCCCAACCGGCGAGGACGCCGATCTGCGACAGGGCCGTCACCGCCACACTGACAGCCACTCCCAGGAGCAGCGCCCGGAGCACCCGCCGCCGCCCCGGAGTGAGCCATGCCGGCCGCCTCACCGCGGCATCCCCGTCAGCCCAAACGCTGCCCAGTAGAACGGGTACGCGCCGCGCGGCCGCAGCGGGAACGATTGCAAGGCCTCACACATCTGGAATACCCAAGATCGCCCTGACCAGCCGCTTCGGCCGTTCGAGGTCGTACTCCCGGTAGGTGGTCAGGAGCTGGGTCTGGAGCGATCCTTCGCCGTGGAGCGTGACGACCAGGTTGTAGCCGCCGAAGTCGGAGGCGGTCAGGTCCCGGATCAGGTGGAAGAGCCTGAGCCGATGCTCGGCCGGAACGCCCCGGGCGCCGGCCAGGTAGCGATCGAGTTCCGCCCTGACCTCCGGGTTCCGATAGTCCCGCTCCGACGGAGCCGTGATGGCAAACCCTCCGGCCAGGTCCTGGAGGAGTCGCACGGCCTCATGGAACTGGCTGGCGAAGTGGTATTTGGCGACGTTGGTGAAGACCGGGTCGGGGAGCGCGAGCCCCTCCACGACCCGGCAGTCCAGGGTCGCGGCCTTGCCGCAGGCCCGGATCGTCTCCGTGTACTGGATGAGGCGGGTGATCTTCTCGCGGACGTGGGAGGCCTCGGCGACGCCGTTCCACTCCGCCACGAGCTGGGCGCAACCGACAAACAGGTCGCCGATGGGGGGCTTGTAGGCGACCCCGGTGAAGCGGTGGAACTGGGCGAACGTCGTGGCCAACGCTCCAGCCCACTCCCACTCCCCGGCCAGGAACACCCGCTCCCACGGCACCAATACATCCTCAAAGAGCGTGAGCGATTCGATTTCCACGTTCCTGCGGCTGATGGGCGCGTCGAACTCAGACCGCTCGCGGTCGCCGATGGTCCGGCAGACCATCTTGACCCCGGGGGTGTCGGGCCTGACCGCGAACGCCACCGCGTAGTCGCTGTCGGCCGGGCCCATCGCGCGCGTGGGAATCACGATGATCTCGTCCACCACCGGCGCCATGGTGGTGTGGGCCTTGGCTCCACGCACGACGATGCCCTCAGCACGCCGCTCAACGATCCTCACATAGGCGTCAGGGTTCGGCTGCTCGTGGGGGCGCAGGCTCCGGTCGCCCTTGACATCGGTCTGGGCCAGCGCCATGGAGAGGTCACCCGCAGCGCAGTGGCGGTGATAGGCCCTGACCCGATCCAGGTGGCTCGTGCCGAGGGCGCGATCCATCCGGGCCGCCACCACGAGGAGGGCGGCCAGGGCGTCGGTTCCCACTGCCTTGATGATGTTGAAGGTGCTCCGGCAGCGACGGGTGGTCTCTTCGATAAGGGCGGCTCGGTCCAAGAGGTCCTGAGCGTTTCGGGGAATCTTGAAATACGCCGAGCAGCGCTCCCCGTCCTCCGCCGCGTAGGTAAAGAGCGACGGCGATTCCTGCGCGTATCGAAATACCGTGACTCCATGCTCGACGGCCAGCGAGAGGGCGGGATGGGCGGTCACGTCCTTCACCCGTTCCCCGCCGAAGTAGACCAGGCGGGAGTCTCTGAGCCCGGCGCGGTACTGGTCAGGCGTGCGGAGTCCCATGGCCCTGTCTCGGTCCGATCATCGCGCGAGCCGGGGGAGGACCTCCCCGGCGAAGCGCTCGAGCATCCCGGTTTCCGGAAAGTCGGCGAA
>JACQRS010000179.1 GCA_016206385.1 Candidatus Rokuibacteriota bacterium
GACATGGAGCGAGAGAGGGGAAGGCTTCGCCGAGAAATGGAGAAGATGAAGGAGGAGATGCAGACGATCGAGATCGAATCGGTCGACGAAGAGGACGCGCCCGCGCCGCCCCAGGAGGACGAGGCCGAGCCGTCGGAGGCGGCCCGTGGTCCCCGCCCGCGGTGGGCCAGCCTCGCATAGTCCGCTGGTGCCAGAATCGTCCGTTGAGAGCGCGCGGACTGGTGCCTGTCGCCACGGCCCTGCTTGGCAACCGGCTGGATGAGGCGCGGAGATGGCTCGGCAGAGCAGTCGAGATCGAGCCGGGGGAGAAGGAACCCGCAGCACTGCTGGCGGAGGTCCACTATCGCTGCGGCGAGTTCCGGCAGGCCGCGTCGCTGTTCCGGGCCGCCGGCGCGGAGGCCGTGGCGGAAAACCTCGAGAGTTTTAAGACTTCCGTTCCCTATGCGATCGAGGGCGAGGCCCGCGCGACCCGCGTGAAGTTCATTCACACCGACCCGCTGCCGCTGGTGGCCGTGCGCGTGAACGGCGGCGAGGAGGTGAACTTCATCATCGACACGGGCGCGGCGGAGGTCTGCATCGACACGGAGTTCACCGGCCAGGTGGGCGCCGCGCGGAGCGGATCGGTCAGCGGCACCTTCGGAGGAGGACAGCGCGCGGCCGTGGAGCAGGGGCGGATCGACTCGCTTACCCTCGGCGATTCCGTGGTGAGGAACTTGCCGGTGCAGATCCTCAATACGCGGCGTTTCGACGTCGCCGCGCGCGGCAGGCGTGTGGACGGCATCCTGGGCACCCGGCTCTTCTACCGCTTCCTGACGACGCTGGATTATCCGGCCGGGGAGCTGGTCCTGAGGCGCAAGGCGGCCGGGAGCCTGAAGCGATTCGAGCGGCAGGCGAGGACGGAGAAACAGGTCGTCGTTCCGTTCTGAATGGCAGGCAGTCACTTCATGGTTGCCTGGGGCCGCATCAACGGGAGCGAGCCGGCGCTGTTTTTCGTGGACACCGGCCTGGCAGGCAACGGGTTCACCTGCCCCGCATCGACGTTGAAGGACGCCGGATCGGCGTGCTGGAGGAGCACGCTTCGGAGCGTGTGGGCGGGGGAGGGACCATCCGGGTCGTCCCCTTCGCCATTGACGAACTCGCCCTCGGTAACGCGAAAGAGCGGAACCTCACGGGAGTCTTCGGACCTTTCCCTCCCGACCTCGAACTCTCGGAGGGTTTTCGGATCGGCGGAATCATTTCCCACCAGTTTTTCCGGCCGTACGCCGTCACGTTCGATTTCACCGGGATGAGGCTCTTCCTGCGGAGGAAGGGATAGCGGAGGAGGGGCCCGGGCCGACCCGGGTGCGGGCTTGCTGGCGCCGCACCGATCCTGTGCGGTTTCGCTCTGCGCTTCTTTCAGCGAGAGCCTCACGGCCGGTCGCCTTGCGTTTCGCGTGGGATCCTCGCGACCAAGTCCTCCGGCGGACTTGCACCTCCTGTTCACGCTCATGCTGGGGGCACACAAAAACGGACCCGCGCTCGATCGACGCGGGGCCGCTTCCAGACCGATTCCGGCCCTTGCTTATGGGGAAATGAGCACAATCAGGTTGTTGGCGTAGACCACGAGCAGGTCCGCGTCCGACGCGCTGATCCCCTTGCCGCGCTGTCCTTCCACCTGGTCGATGAAGTCCCGGAGCTTGTTCACCGCAACCAGCGTGCTGCCTCGGTCGAGGGCCTTCTGCGCCTCGTCTAGCTTGCCCAGGAGACCGTTCTTGAGTTTGGAGTCGATCGACAGGCCCTGGACGATCGTCTTCAGCCCGGCGATGGTGTCCGTGCAGCCGTTCTGGTCCGCGTCGAGACCCAGGGACGGCGCTTCGCACGGACAAGCCTCCTGAGAGCCGCTGACCCCGTCGAAATCCTGATCGATCTCGAACATGAGGACCCGGTTGTTGCCGCTGTCGGCGACGTAGAGGTTGCCCTCGTCGTCCACGGCGACGCCGCGCGGACCCCGCAGCGTCCGGGCGCTGACTCCTTCCCAGTTCGCGGTGATGAGCCTGAAGTTGATCTGCCCGAGGACCTCATCGGCCACCGTGTCAGTTCTCAGCGGGTCCTTGAACACGAGCACCCTGTTGTGGGTGAGATCGGCCACATAGAAGTTACCGGCGCAGTCAACCGCGAGGCCCCGGGGGTCGCAGAGGGTGCTGGCACTGACGCCCACTCCATTGCACACGTCCGGGTTTCTTGTCGTCGTGAAGTCGGGCTGGCCTATCACGAGGTCAGCCGCGGGCTGGTTGCTGGTCAGAGGAGGACCGAACTTGAGCACCCGGCCGTTCCCGGTGTCGCTCACGTAGAGATTCCCGCCCCCGTCGAGCATCACGTCGGTGGCGATGCACAGACTGCTGGCATTTAACCCCCCGGTGTTGCAGGTAGACGTGGTGAAGTCTGGCTGGCCAAGGACGAGTCCGGCGATGTCGTTGTTGACGAGTGGGCTGTCGAATCTGAGGACCCGGTTATTGGTGAACTCCCCCAGATAGAGGCTGCCGCCTGCGTCCACCGCTACCCCGGACGGCCCACGGAGGCTGCTTGCACTCAGCCCTCCGGTGTTAGCGGTGCCGGTTGTGAAGTTCGGCTGACCGATCACCAGGTCGGCGACGGCGTCTGTGCCGAGCGGATTGTCATAGCGCAGCACTCGGTTATTATTGAAGTCAGCGACGTAGAGGCTCCCGCTGGCATCGATCGTCAGCTCTGTAGGGAAGTTCAGACTGCTGGCGCTGATCCCGCCCGTGTTAGCGGTCCCCGTGGCGAAGTCGGGCTGGCCGAACAGATGATCGGCCACGACGTCCCCGGTCACGGGATCCTGGTATTCGAGAATGCGGTGGTTGCCGCGGTCGGCGACATAGAGGTGATCGCCCGAGGCGTCCACGGCGACTCCCGTCGGAGCGTTGAGGCTGCTGGCGCTCCGCCCGCCAATGTTTGGAAAATTCGTGAAAAAGTCCGGCTGCCCGAAGACCTTGACGGCTTCGCGCGGAGGCTGCCCACCGTCCAGGCTGAAGCGCAACGTGCCGCCGTTAAGGCAGATTCCAAAGAATGGATCGCAAATCGACTCGACCATGAAGTGGTAGGTCACGCCACCTGTGAGTTGGGCGCTCACCGAGTTGAACCTGCAGCCGAAGCTCGTGAGAGCGCCGCGCGATCCGGTCAGGACCTCGATCTCAGCCGTATAGTCGCTTCGCGACGTCTCGGCAATAACCAGCATGTCCTCGGGCGGCGTGAAGGTGTACCAGACTGTCCCTGACGGGGTTTCGCCACAGACAAGCGGATCGTCAAGGGCCCTCGTGGCCGAGGCCGTATCCACGGTGTCGCTGAACGGCAGCCCGCCGATCACGATGGCCTGGTCGAAGTCGTCGTGCGCCGGCGGAGGGGGCGCGGGCGCCAGGCTGAAAACCACGGTGCCCGCTGCACGGATCTGGAAGAAGTAGGTCACCCCCGGCATGAGGTCGTGCACGAGGCGGGGAGAGAAGAGGAAAGGGCCAAATGGGGGTGCGGTGCAATCAACGAAGTCGAGAAACTGCAAAGCCCGGGGTCCTGTGTACAGCGTGATCGCCGTGGCGGTCGAGCTCCCGACGGTGCTGGCCTCGATGCTCACGGCGGTCGCCGGAGTGAACTCGTACCAGATCGTCCGCTGGGCTATCCCAGCCCCGCAGAACGTTTGTTCGTCGGCTTCAATCGTCGCATCGCGCGTATCGATTGTCTCCGTGAACGGCAGGGCGGCGATGACCGTGGCGTCGGCGAAGTTGTCGTTCGGCGGCGGCGCGGCCAGGGCCGGACCGGCCGCGGCCAGGACAACCTCCAACGGGACGAGGAATAGGACCCACCGATAAAGCGCAAGAGACGCGTGACGCATGGCGCACCTCCTTGAGGCATGGTGACCGAAACACACCTTCGTCAGGTTAAACGTCGCCGGTGCCCGGGAGCGAACAGAAAAAAGGACCGTTCGGAGGATCCCTGGCCGAGGAGCGACCCTTGAGAGCCATCCCTTGCCGGGCGGACGGAGGCCTTCACGGCAACGCATAGAGCGAATAGCGAGGGCATGGGTCATGTCTCGGCCGGGATTCGTTCCGCTCGTACGACTTGCCTGATATACGCCGGCGGGGGGGGCGTCAAGGGAAATCTGCGGCACTTTTCAGCGCACATTTCAGGGCGGCCGGCTGCCCCGGCCCCGCTTCGCCTTGACCTGGCCTCCCCGCGCCCGTACGATCGTTCCGACCTTGTGAATCGGGGCGCGAGTTGGCGGCGGAGCGGCGCGGGGATCTCGGACCTGACGGTACAGAGGCTGTCGGTCTACCTGTGCTGCCTGGAAGACCTCCAAAGCGTGGGCGTCCGCGCCGTCTCCTCCCGGAGCCTGGCCGAGAAGTTCGCTGAACGCGCCGTCCCCCGGTGCCGCCGCCGGGCGGTCCTGCTTGCTGCCGCCGCACCGATCCCGTACCCTGTCCCCATCCGATCGGGGAGGTGCGGTGTCGCCCGTCATCGAAGCGCGCGCGCTGACGAAGAGGTACGGTGGTCTCGCCGCCGTCGACGGCGTGGAGTTCTCCATCCGGGCGGGGGAGTGCTTCGGCTTCCTGGGGCCGAACGGCGCAGGGAAGACGACGACCGTGAGGATGATCTACTGCGCCTCGCCCGTGACCGCGGGCGACCTGCGCGTCTTCGGGATCGAGGTCGGCGACCGGCCCCGCGAGATCAAGGCGCGCATCGGGGTGTGCCAGCAGGAAGACACCCTCGATCCCGACTTCTCGGTCCGCAAGAACCTGACGGTCTTCGCCCGCTACTTCGGCATCCCCGCCGCCCGGGCGGAGGAGCGCTCGCGGGAGCTCCTTGAGTTCATGGGTCTCTGGGAGAGGAAGGACGCCAGGATCAGGGAGCTCTCGGGCGGCATGAAGCGGCGCCTGGCGATCGCCCGGGCGCTCATCAACGACCCGGACCTCCTGATCCTCGACGAGCCGACCACGGGGCTCGACCCGCAGTCGCGCCACCAGGTCTGGGACAGGGTGCGCGGCCTGCGCCGGCAGGGGAAGACCATCCTCCTGACGACCCATTACATGGACGAGGCGCAGACTCTGTGCGACCGGCTGGTGATCATGGATCACGGGAAGATCCTGGTGGAGGGGCCGCCCGTGGATCTGGTCAGGAGCCGGGTGGGAAAGGAGGTCGTGGAGGTCGAGGGGTACCCTCCCGGCCTGGTGCAGCACGCCCGGCAGAGCGGCTGGACCTTCGAGAGCGACACCGGCCGGCTGTTCATCTACACCGACTCGGGGGAGGCGGTCTTCACCGTCATCGCGCACCAGTTCCCCTCCGAGCGCTGCACCGTCCGGACCGCCGGCCTGGAGGACCTCTTCCTCAAGCTCACCGGCAGGGAGCTGCGCGAATGAGCGGGCCGGCGGGCGGCGGGAGGGCCGGCAGCGTCCTCGCGCTGGTGGGAAACATCAGCGCCCGATCGCTGCGTGTCTGGCAACGGAACCGCGACGTCTATTTCGTCACCTGGAAGACGAACCTTGTCCCGCCTCTTCTCGAGCCGATCCTCTACCTGCTGGCGTTCGGGGCGGGGATCGGGGCGCTCGTCAGCGAGGTGCAGTACCGGGGGGAGATGATCGGCTACACCACCTTCATCGCCCCGGGACTCCTCGCCACCCAGGTCATGTTCCAGGCGTTCTTCGAGACGACCTACAACACCTTCGTCCGGATGTACTACCAGAGGACCTTCGATTCCATCATGACGACTCCCCTCACGCTGGAGGACGTCATGGCCGGGGAGCTGCTGTGGGGCGCCAGCAAGGGGGTGATCGGGTGCGCGGTGATGATGGTGGCGCTGAGCGCCTTCGGCCTGCTGCGCTACCCCCACGCCCTGGTGATCATCCCGTTCTCGTTCCTGGCGGGGCTGCTGTTCGCCGGGCTGGGCCTGTGCTTCACCGGCATCGTCCCCCAGATCGACTCGTTCAACTTCCCGACGTTCCTGTTCGTGATGCCGATGTTCCTCTTCTCGGGGACCTTCTTCCCGCTCGACGTCCTGCCGCGCTGGGCCCAGGTCTTGGCAGAGGCCCTTCCCCTGACGCACGTCGCCAATCTGATGCGCGAGGCCGCCCTTGGCCGCCTGCCGGCCGATCTGCTCCGCGACCTTCTCTACCTGGCCGTTGCTACCATCCCGCTGTGCGTCGCCGGAATCCATCTAATGCGCAGGCGGCTGGTGAAGTAGGGCCCCTGCGGGTTGAAGGGGGCGGCTAGAACTTCAGGCCCAGTCCGAAGTAGGGGCCGTCCGACGTCGAATCGACGACGCCGAAGTCGTCGGCCTCCAGGTTGAAGCGGTAGGTGCGGTAGCCGCCGAACAGGCCGAAGACGTGGGCGAAGTAGTACTCGATCTGCAGCCGCGCGTCGAGGATGTCCACCGAGTTGCCTCCGACGCCCACCGA
>JACQRS010000210.1 GCA_016206385.1 Candidatus Rokuibacteriota bacterium
ATCTCGATCCGCTTCAGCCCCTCATATCCGTAGAGGACGGTCTCTTTGGCAGGTTCGACCGATCCGTCTCGATGGGCCACCGCCACGCGGTCGGCCTGACGGACGCGGCCGTTCACGATGCGGCCGATGACGAGCCGGCCGACGTAATCGTCCCAATCGAGCATGGCCACGCGAAACTGCAAGCCCATCGCGGGATCGAAGCGCGGAGCCGGAACGGTGGCCAGGATGGTCTCAAAGAGCGGCTCGAGCGTTCGTCCTTCCTCCTTGAAGTCGTGAGTTGCCGTGCCGACCTTGGCGTCGGTATAGAGCACGGGAAATTCCAGTTGGTCCTCGGTCGCGTCGAGGTCGATAAAGAGGTCGTAGACTTCATCGAGCACTTCGGTGGGGCGCGCATCGCCCCGGTCGATCTTGTTGATGACCACGATCGGCGGCAGCCCGGCCTCGAGCGCCTTCTTCAGCACGAATCGAGTCTGCGGGAGCGGCCCCTCCACCGCATCCACGAGGAGCAGCACGCCGTCGACCAGGGTGAGTGTGCGCTCCACCTCCGAACCGAAGTCGGCATGGCCGGGCGTGTCAACGATGTTGACGCGGACACCGCGATAGGAGATCGCCGTGTTCTTTGCCATGATCGTGATGCCCTTCTCGCGCTCGAGATCGATCGAGTCCATGATGCGCTCTGGGACCCTCTCGTTCTGGCGGAAGAGGCCAGACTGCCAGAGCATGGCGTCCACGAGCGTGGTCTTGCCGTGGTCCACGTGGGCGATGATCGCCACGTTCCGAATGTCAGGACGTTCCCGCATGTGAGTCTCCTTCAACGCACAACCGGGGCCGTCGTGGCCCCGTGTGTTTCACTCTATCACGGAACCAGAAGAATTGCGCAACGTCGTGGCATAATAGGGCTATCTCACTTAAGGAGGGTGTGACCGTGACCAGAAGGACGTTCACCTCTGCGGCAATCGCTGCGCTGCTCCTGGCTCTCCCAGCCTGGGCGAGCGCCCAAGGAGCGAAAAAGATGCCGAAGCAGACCGCCACGATCACGATGGAGAAAGGGGGAACGATCAAGATCGAGTTCTTCCCCGAGGACGCGCCCAAGACGGTGGAGAACTTCGTTACCCTCGCCAAGAAGGGGTTTTACGACGGGCTGACGTTCCATCGGGTCGAGCCCGGCTTCGTCGTCCAGGGCGGCGACCCCAAAGGCAACGGGATGGGCGGCCCGGGCTACACGGTCAAAGCCGAGTTCAACAAGCAGAAACACGTCCGCGGCACGGTGGCCATGGCCCGCGCGCAGGACCCCGACTCCGCAGGGAGCCAGTTTTACATCTGTTTTCAGCCTGCACCCTTCCTCGACGGGAAGTATACCGGCTTCGGCAAAGTGGTGAGTGGCATGGAGGTGGTGGACGGGATCAAAGTCGGGGACAAGATGAAGTCGGTCAAAATCACCGAGGAGTAGTGTATTGGAGATGTCAGATCACAGACGTCAGATGTCCGAAGTTCGACCAACCGAGATCTGAGATCTGTCATCCGACATCCCGAATAGATCATCTACTGACCCGTCTAAGGGGTCAATGTCACCGTTCAGGGGGACTGTAGACAATATGGAAGGACCGGCCTGCCCTATCGCATAATCGTGGGTTGTTCCGTGAGGAACAGAGCCACAGGCGAAAGGAGGCCGGTCTATGGAGAAGAATACTACATACGTGGCCCTCGATGATAGCAAGCGAAAGATCGTCGCCGGGATCCTGCGCCCCGGAGCGGTGCAGCCCGAGCTGCGAGAGATGCTCAAGGAGCCCCCTCTCATCCGGCGCCTGTTTGAGCGCCTGAAGCGCGAGGGCCCAGTCCAAGCGTGCTATGAGGCGGGGGTGTCCGGCTACGACCTCTACCGGCAGATCACCGCACTCGGCGTCCCGTGTCAGGTGATCGCCCCGGCCTTGACCCCGCGGCGGCCGGGCCAGCGGGTCAAGACCGATCGGCGCGACGCAGGCAAACTGGTCCGGCTCTTTCGCGCGGGCGAGCTGACGGCAATCCATGTCCCCGACGAGGCGGAGGAAGCCGTCCGGGACCTCCTGCGGTGCCGGGAGGATGTCCGGCGGGACGTCATGCGCTGGCGCCATCGGCTCCTGAAGCTCTTGGACCGCCATGGGCGGAGCTATGTCGCCGGGAAAAACTGGAGCCAACGGCACTGGACCTGGCTCCGCAGTCAGCGCTTCGACCTGCCCGCGCTGCAGCGGGCGTTCGAAGCTTCCCTCTTTGCGCTTGAGCAGGCGCTGATCCGTCTCGCCGAGCTCGACAAGGAGATCGAGGCCCTCGCCCAGACCGAGCCGTACCGCGAGCCCGTCGGGTGGCTCCGGTGTTTCCGGGGGATCGACACCTTGTCGGCGATGATCCTCCTGGCCGAGATCGTGGACTTCGACCGGTTCCAGCGCCCGCGCGCGCTCATGGCCTATCTCGGCCTGGTGCCCAGCGAGTATTCCTCGGGTGAGGCCCAGCGCCGCGGGGCCCTCACCAAGGCTGGCAACACCCACGCCCGACGGGCCCTCGTGGAAGCGGCCTGGCACTATCGGCATCGGCCCACGCTGGGGCGGGCGCTGGTCCGGCGCCAGGGGAACCAGCCTCGCGAGATTGTCAGCCACGCCTGGCGCGCCCAACAACGGCTCCACCGCCGCTACCGCCACCTCATCGGGCGCGGCAAGCGCCCGCCGGTCGCCGTGGCTGCCCTCGCGCGCGAACTCGTGGGCTTCATCTGGGCTGCCATGACGCGGAAAGACGCTACGGCCGCGGCCGCGTAACCCGCGCGGCCCAGCTAGGGAGAGGCCGGGGTGACTGTCAGCTTCCTGAGCGGCGTCGGGTCCGGTCCGATGCGGGCACGATTGGAGAGCCCTCGCCGATGCTATGCGATGCCGCCCCCTCAGGGGCCGGCGACTCGCGCTTGTAGACAGAGGCAGCTCCCGACGAACCACGGTCATGCGGCTCTGCCCTGCGGGGTAATCCGCGCATATCAGCCTGATTCGTCGTCGAAGCCGCCCCATCGGGCTCGTCGCGCTGGCGCCCTCAGGAAATCATCCCCAAGGGGCGGACACGACCCGTGAAGAAACTGCTTGACAGCCGGTCCTTCCATATCAGCATCGGCTATGCGTCCGACGCAGAGGGTCCCGGGAGGGCCCGCACGGCCGCCGACCGCGCGGGTTCGGCCCGGAACGGTCCCCCGTCCCGC
>JACQRS010000192.1 GCA_016206385.1 Candidatus Rokuibacteriota bacterium
CTTCTGGCACCATGGGCAGTACGGCGCCCTGCCGTTCCTGGCCCTCTACACGTCGGGCTTCCTCACGGTGGGCGCCCTGACCCTCCTTCACACGGCGACATTCACCCCGGCCCCCCTCGAGGCGGCGGATCCGGTCCGGGGTGCGAGCGGAGCTGGGGAAGCGACGTCGCCGATGCGAGGGAGCTCGGCCTGACAGGCTGGATGGAGGAGAGCAGCCATGAGGAGTCGAGGAGCGCGGGCAGGCCTGGGTCTGGTCGGCCTCCTTGGACTCACCGCGGCCTGGGGTGTCTGGGCGCAGACCGCATCGGTCGGTCCGGCGACGGCCCCCCTGGCCCAGGGCCATTGGCCGAAGGTCCGCCACGACATCTGGAACACCGGTCGCAGCAGCACCAACGGTCCCCGGACGGGCGCGCTGAAGTGGACCTTTGCCACCGGCCGCTCGGAAAAGGAGGGTGGCATTGAGACGGACCCGGTGATCGGTCCTGATGGCACGGTCTACGTCGGCGCCAACAACGGCATCCTGTACGGGCTCGACCCCGACAGAGGCGATATCCGGTGGGCCTTCCCGACCGGCTTCGACACCTTCGGGATCTACTCCACGCCGGCCATCCTGAAGGATGGGACGGTCGTCTTCGGCGCCAAGGACGGAAAGGTGTACGGGGTGCGGCCCCCCACGACCGGTCTGCTGGGAGACCTCCGCTGGAGCGTGGACCTCAAGACCACCATCCAGACCTCACCCGGGATCGGTCCCGACGGGACAGTCTACATCGGGGCCGACGACTGGAAGCTCTACGCCATCGCTCCCCCCCAGGGGACCAGCCCCGCCCGAATCACGTGGAGCTTCCAAACGGGGGGGGACATGATCTCGTCGCCCGCCGTGGGCCCCGAGGGGACCATCTACTTCGGCTCCATGGACGGCAGGGTGTATGCGCTGCAGGAGCCGCCCCCGGGGCGGCGGGAGCCGAAGGTCCGCTGGACCTTCGCCAGCGGGAGCACGGGGAAGACCGGCGGATTCGAGAACGCCCCGGCGCTGGACGGGATGGGGCGCCTGGTGATCGGCGGGAACGACGGCCTGGTCTACGTCCTCAACGCCGCCACAGGCGAGAAACTCTGGAGCTTCAAGAGCCAGTTCACCGAGTATGCCATCTTCTCGTCCGCCGCCATCGGACCGGACGGGACCGTCTACATCGGCCCGAAGGACGGGTTCCTCTACGCGCTGCGCGAGTCCCGGGGCCTGCTCGGCACGCGCGGGAAAGCGGTCTGGAAGTACAAGATCGGAACGACGATCGAGACGTCCCCGGCCCTGGCCCCGGACGGTACGGTGTACCTCGGGGCTGACAACGGGAAGATCTACGGCATCGCGGCCCCCGCATCCGGGGACGCCGGCCGGCTGCTCTGGGAATTCCAGACGAAGGGAACCCTGATCTCCTCGCCGGTGATCGGCCCGGACGGCTCCCTCTACATCGGCTCCATGGACGGCACGGTGTACGCCTTCCACGACACGAAGCGGGGGAGATCGGCACAGGGTCCGCTGGCCGGGACGTGGACCGGCAGCGTGACGCTGGGTGGCCAGGCACAGAGGCTGACGCTGGTGCTGGCCCATCGCCAGAGCGAGGTGGAGGGCGTCCTGCGCCTGCAATCCACCCTGGCCGGCGGGATGCGCGGGACCCTCCAGGGGGGAACACTCCGCTACACCGCCTCCCTGCTGGGAGACTGCAGGGCCGAACACAAGGGTGAGGCGTCGGCGGAGACCCAGGAGATTCGCGGCACCTTCGAGGTCAAGGATTGCCAGGGACGGAGCATCCAGGGAGCGTTTCGCGTCACGCGATAGGCCGGAGGGGCGGCGTGACCTTCAGCGACGGGGCGGTGGCGAGGGCGCGATCCCTCCCATGGCTTCTGGCTATGGTGATCGTGCTCGCCAGCTGTCTCCCGAGCCGGGAGATTCCCAGGGTGGCAACGGTTCCCGTCGGTCAGTGGCCGGAGGATGTGGTCTTCGATCCCGGGTCAGGTCAACTCTTCGTCGCCGATGAGGGGAGCGCGACGATCACCGTCCTTGAATCAGAGGGCTCAACCGTCGGGACCATCCGGCTCACGACCAGGGCGCGACACCTGGCGGTGGATCCAGGCCTCGGCCGTCTCTACGCCCCGAATGAAGGGAACGCCTTCGTTGCCGCCTTCGATACGCGGGACCTCCAGGAGCGCTTCCGAGTCCCTGTGGGGAGGCAGCCCCATGGGATCGCGGCCGATGCCTCCTCGCATCGCGTCTTTGTCGGCAACGAGGGGGAGGGGTCCCTCACAGCCTTTGACGGCCGGACGGGCCAGGGCCTCTTTACGCTTCCGGTGGGACAGGGGCCCGGCGGCGTCGCCGTGCACGCCGCCACGGGGCGGGTCTTCGTGGTGAGCGTGAAAGAGGATCGGGTGACGATGGTTGATGGGATGAACGGTCGCGTCCTCGCTCACATCCCGGTTGGTCACGGCCCAACACATCTCCGAGTCAACGCGAAGACGGGGATCGTGTACGTCCTGAATACGGAGGCCGGGAGTGTTTCCGTCCTGGATGGCCTCACGGCGCGCCTCCTCGCCACCATCGCTGTCGGGAACTACCCGATCGGCATTGCGCTGGATGAGAGAGCAGGTCGGGCGTACGTGGTGAACAACCGGGGGAACACCCTCTCCATTGTGGAGGAGGCTGCTGGAGAGGTCGTGGCGACGAGGCGAATCCCCCGGAACGTCTCCAGCGCGGCGCTGAACGCCCAGGCCGGGCTCCTCTACCTGGCCCTGAAGAGCGAGGATCGGGTGGCCGTCGTCCGACTCCGCGACCTCTGACCGGAAGCCATGGAATGGAACGCACCGTCGTAGCGATCATGGCGAAGGCGCCACGGATGGGCGAGGTCAAGACCAGGCTCTGCCCTCCCCTCTCCACCGCGGAA
>JACQRS010000193.1 GCA_016206385.1 Candidatus Rokuibacteriota bacterium
GCCGCCGTGCTCGGTCGGCTCCGCGCGGCGCTGGCCCAGCGCCTGGGCGGGATCCCGGCCGGGCAATACGGGCTCCTCTGGGTGGTCGACTTTCCGCTGTTCGAAGACACCGCGGAGGAACGCCGGGGGGACCCGATGCACCATCCCTTCACGGCGCCGCGCGACGAGGACGTTCCCCTCCTCGATGCGGATCCGGGCCGGGTCAAGGCGAAAGCGTACGATCTGGTCCTCAACGGTGAGGAAGCTGCGGGCGGGAGCATCCGAATTCATCAGATGCCTGTCCAGCAGAAGGTCTTCGAGCTGATCGGGATCAAGCCGGATGAGGCACGGGCCCGATTCGGCTTTCTCCTGGAGGCGTTGGAGTTCGGCGCCCCGCCCATGGGAGGCATCGCTTTTGGCCTCGACCGCTTGGCGGCAGTCATGGCCGGCGAGGAGTCCATCCGGGAGGTCATCGCGTTTCCGAAGACCCAGCGGGGGATCTGCGCGTTGACCGGAGCCCCGGCTCCCGTCGACCCGGCTCAGCTCCGGGAGCTCGGAATCAGGACGGTGGAGGGCGGCTGACCCGGTGAAAATTGACTCCGCCCTCCGGGCGCGTTACGCTAGAGCCGTTTTCGAAAAGGGAGGACGCCTCCACCGTTGACCCAGGCCACCACCGTCACGCGCCGGCTGCTCCTGCTCTCCGATGTCGATCTGCTGCCTCTCCTCGGACGGAACGACGAACATCTTCGGGCCCTGGAGTCGCACCTCGGTCTCCGTATCGTGGCCCGGGGGAGCGAGATCAGCCTCACGGGCGAGGAGCGGCAGGTCGAGAAGGCGGAGCGGCTCCTGACCCAGGTGCAGGAGCTGGTTCGCGCCGGTGCGTCGATCCACTCCGTCGAGTTCAAAGCCGCGCTCCGGATCCTGGCGGACGATTCCGGAGCCGACCTCAAGTCCATCTTCCTGGATACCATCGCGGTCCCGTCGCGGAAAAAGCAGATCACCCCCAAGAGCCCGAACCAGAAGCGCTATCTGGATGCGATCCGCACCCACGACCTCGTGTTCGCGATCGGCCCGGCCGGCACGGGCAAGAGCTACCTCGCCGTCGCCATGGCGGTCTCGGCTCTCATGAAGCGGGAGGTGGCGCGGATCGTCCTCACGAGGCCGGCCGTCGAGGCGGGTGAGCGCCTGGGGTTTCTCCCGGGCGACCTGTACGAGAAGGTGCACCCCTACCTCCGGCCGCTCTACGACGCCCTCTACGACATGATGGAGGCCGAGAAGGTGGCCGCGCTGGTGGAGAAGGGCGCCATCGAGGTGGCGCCGCTGGCATACATGCGCGGCCGGACCCTGAACGACTCGTTCATCATCCTGGACGAGGCCCAGAACACGACCTCGGAGCAGATGAAGATGTTCCTCACCCGGCTCGGCTTCAACTCCAAGATGGTGGTCACCGGCGACATCACGCAGGTGGACCTCCCTGCCAGCCGCACCTCCGGCCTCATCGAGATCCAGTCCGTCCTCAAGGGGATCGAAGGCATCCGGTTCGTCTACTTCACCGAGAAGGATGTGGTCCGCCACGAGCTGGTCTCAGCCGTGATTCGGGCTTACGAGGAGCACGGCGCCCAGTCCCGCGAGCCGGCGCCGCCGCCGGGCGCGTGATGGCGGTCGCGCTTGTCAGCCTCCAGCGCGGCGTCAGGATCCCGCGGGCGCGGGTCTGCCGCCTGGCCGAGTCGGCCCTCCGCGCGCTCGGTCGCACGGGGGCGGAGGTGCACCTCACCTTCGTGAACGACGCCCGGATCGCGCGGCTGAACGGCCAGTACCGTGGCGTCCGACGCGCAACCGATGTTCTGGCCTTCCCCCTGGAGGCGCCAGGCTTCGGCCGGCTCCTCGGAGAGATCGTCGTTTCAGCCGAGACGGCGCGCCGCCACGCTCGACGCCTCCGCGTCCCGGTGGGCCTCGAGCTCGAGCTGCTCGTGGTCCACGGCCTTCTCCACCTCGTGGGCTACGACGACCGGGATTCCCTCGAGGCGCGGCTCATGCATGAGCGCGAACGCGCAATCCTCAAGCGAGCGTCTCGCCCCATTCCGGGCCGGCTCTGGACCGGCCTCCTGACCGCGCCATGAGCCGTGGCCGCTGAGCATCCTCATCGCGCCGGCTTCGTCTCCCTGTTCGGCAGGAGCAACGTGGGGAAGTCCACGCTCCTGAACCGGCTGGTGGGCGAGAAGCTGGCCATCGTCTCGCCGCGGCCGCAGACCACCCGCACCCGGATCACGGCGATCAAAACGCTGCCGGGCGCTCAGGTGGTGTTCATTGACACGCCTGGCCTCCACGAGCCCAGGGGCAAGCTCGGCCAGCTCATGGCCCGAACCGCGCACCGCGCCCTGGAGGATGTGGACCTGGTCTGCCTCGTGGCCGAAGCGACCGAGGACCCCGCGGCGCTCGACGGCGGGCTCTTCAAGACCCTGGCGGGGTTCCGGGGACCCGTCTTCTGCTGCCTCAACAAGGTGGACGCGGCCGAGCCCAAGACACGGGTCCTCCCGCTGATCGAGGCGTACCAGGCGCACTATCCGTTCAAGGAGATCCTGCCGATCTCCGCCACCGACGGGACGAACTGTGAGCGCCTGCTCCATTTGATCGCCGGGGCGCTCCCGGAGCATCCGCCCTACTTTCCGCCGGACACCCTCACCGACCAGCCCGAGACCTTCTTCGTGGCGGAGGTGATCCGGGAGCAGCTCTTCCTTCTCACCCGCGAAGAGGTGCCGTACGCCTGCGCGGTGCGGGTCGACCAGCTGGAAGAGCGCCCCGGCCGCGAGCTCCTCTACATCCGCGCCCGGATCTTCGTCGAGCAGGACTCCCAGAAAGCCATCGTGATCGGCAAGGGCGGGGCCATGCTGAAACGGATCGGGAGCGCCGCCCGGCAAGAGCTCGAACGCTTCTTCCGGATCAAGGTCTTCCTGGAACTCCGGGTGGAGGTCCGCCGCCACTGGCGCAAGGACGACCGGGCCCTCCGCGAGTTCGGCTTCATGCTGACGTCTTAGCCATGCGCCGGGGCGCCCTCCCTCGCTCAGGTCTCCTCGCCTCGACAGGCTCGGCTCGCTCGACGCCTCGACGCATCCCATTGCTCGCGACGCGGGCAGTCCTCACGACCCGACTGGGTTGGACCGCTCCGAGTGCTCCGGCGTTCTGCGCTTCGCGGCCCGCCGGGCACCACCGAAGGTGGTCGCGTCGAATTCGCTCGGGAAGGCATCCCCGGCGCATGCAAGATTGGTGAGCTTGGATGGGGCTGCAGCGAACGCAGGCGGTGGTGATCGGGCGGCGCCCCCTCGGGGAGGCTGACCGCCTGGTCACCTTCTACACGCGAGAGTTCGGCCGCCTCTCCGGCGTGGCCAAGGGTGCCCGGCGCCCCCGCTCGCGCTTCGGGAGCGCGCTGGAGCTGTTCACCCAGGGTCAGCTGCTCTTCTTCGAGACCGAGCGGAGCGGCCTGGTCCGGGTCGATCACTTCGACATCCTGCATCCCTTCGTCCCGGTGCGGGAACAGCTGGAGCACCTCGGGCAAGGCTCCTGGGTGCTGGAGTGCCTCGGGCGGCTCACCGCCGAGCGGGACCCCCAGGCAGCCCTGTACGGGCTCCTCGTCAGGACGCTCAGGGCGTTGGAGGAGATCCCCAGGCCGGCCCGGGCGGCGCTCGCCTTCACGCTCAGGGCGGTGGATCTTCTGGGCCACCGGCTGCGACTGGACCGCTGCCTTGGCTGTGGCAAGCCGCCCGGCGACGCCCCGCGCCTGGACTTCGCCGCAGGCGGGCTCCTGTGCGGGGGTTGTGCGCCGCCGGTCGGTGACCTGCTTCAGCTCTCGGGTCAGGCCGTGCGGGCCCTGCGCCAGCTCAGGGTGCTCGGCTGGGAGCAGCTTCTCGCGGCGTCCGTCTCCGGTGCGGTGGAGGCTGAGATCGCCTCGGTCCTCGAGGCCCACGTGGTCCGGCTCATCGGGCAGCCCGCGCGGACGCCCCGCTTTCTCGCCCAAGCCCGTCGGAGCCTCACGCGTGCCACGGGCCCGTGAGGGCGTTTTCGAGGCCACCGGCGTGTGGTAGGCTCTGACCATGAACATGGACACGCTCGTTTCGCTCTGCAAGCGGCGGGGCTTCGTCTTCCAGTCCAGCGAGATCTACGGCGGCACCGGGTCATGCTGGGACTACGGGCCGCTGGGCGTGGAACTGAAGAACAACATCAAGCGGCTCTGGTGGCGGGATCACGTTCAGCTCCGCGCCGACATGGTCGGCCTCGATGCCTCGATCCTGATGCACTCCGCGGTGTGGAAGGCCAGCGGTCATGTGGACCACTTCACCGATCCGATGGTAGACTGCCGCGCCTGTCAACGAAGGTTCCGCGCCGACAAGCTGGATGAGGCTCCCTGGATCCACTCCTGCCCGGCGAAGAAGGACACCAAGTTTGAAGTTCCGGGGGGCGAGCCGTGCGTGCACTGTGGCAACCGCCGGACGCTCTGCCCCGAGTGCGGCAAGGGCCAGCTCACCGAGCCGCGGCAGTTCAACCTCATGTTCAAGACCTTCATGGGTCCCGTGGAGGAGGACGCCGCGGTGACCTACCTGCGCCCGGAAACGGCGCAGGGGATCTTCGTGAACTTCGAGAACGTGCTGCAGTCAATGCGCCTCAAGCTGCCCTTCGGCATCGCTCAGATCGGAAAAGCGTTCCGCAACGAAATCACGCCGGGGAACTTCATCTTCCGGGTCCGCGAGCTGGAGCAGATGGAGATCGAGTATTTCGTGAACCCGCTCGATACCGTCGCCGGCCGGCCCGCCGACGAGTACTGGCACGAGCAGTGGATCGAGGAGCGGCGGGCCTGGTATCGGCGCTACGGGATCGCCGCCGGTAACCTCCGGCTTCGGGAGCACGGCAAGGATGAGCTCTCCCATTATTCAAAACGCACCGTGGACATCGAGTACCGGTTCCCGATGGGGTGGAGCGAGCTGGAAGGGATCGCCAACCGGACCGACTTCGACCTGAAGCAGCACGCCAAATTCAGCGGGAAGTCGCTCACGTACTTCGACGAGGAGCGACGGACCCACGTGGTCCCGTATGTGATCGAGCCCTCAGCCGGGGTGGATCGCAGCTTCCTGGCGTTTCTCGCGGACGCCTACCGGGAGGAGGAGGTGCGCGGCGAGAAGCGCGTGCTCCTGCGGCTTCATCCCGAGCTGGCCCCGGTGAAGATCGCGGTGCTGCCCCTTCTCAAGAAGCGTGACGAAATCGTGGCGCGGGCCAAGGAAATCCGGACCGAGCTGGCCCGTCGCTGGGTCACGGTCTACGACGACACGGCTGCCATCGGACGCCTCTACCGCCGCCAGGATGAGGTGGGAACGCCGTTCTGCGTGACGGTGGACGTTCAGACGGTGGGCGATCCGGAGAAGGGCGAGCCGGGGGACGACCGGGTGACGATCCGGGAGCGGGACTCGATGGAGCAGATCCGCGTGCCCGTTGCCGAACTCGTCCGGATCTTCCAAGAGCTGCTCGGCGGGCAACCCTGGTCGAGCGTGGTCCAGCGCTACCCGGCTCAAGACCGGGCCTGACGGCCGGCCGAGCGTCCCCGACCCTCGCCCCTGAAGTGGGTCAGGGGGATTGCGTGTCCCGCGCCGGTGGCGTCCGCGGTGGCCCGCAGGTCTTGAGCGGCTCGGTCCCGGCGGCGAAGGCCATCAGCACCGGGCGCGCGCAATTTCCTGCCGGGTCCAGGTCCATGGGGATCAGCGCCACCCGTTCGGGCACCGGGAAGTCGTCCCGCGGCATTTTGGCCAGCACCTTCTCCATGTACCTGACCCAGATCGGCACCGCGACCCGGGAGCCGGTCTCATCCTTGCCGAGGCTCCTCGGGAGGTCGTATCCGACCCACACCCCGGTGACGACGTGCGGCGTGAACCCGATGAACCAGGCGTTGGAGTAGTCGTTGGTGGTGCCGGTCTTCGCGGCAAGGGGCCGGCCAAGCACCTTCGCCGCCACGCCGGTGCCTCGCTCCACGACCCCCCTCAGCATGTGGGTGATCAGGTAGGCCAGCTCAGGGGAGAGCGCCTCCTTGCCCTGCGGGACATGCTCCTCGAGCAGCTTTCCCGAGGCATCCGTCACGTAACGGATCGGGGTGGGGGGAACCCAAACGCCCTGATTGGACAGCACCCCGTAAGCGGAGGTCAGCTCCAAGAGCGAGAGGTCGGAGCTTCCCAGCGCGATGGTGAGATCCTCATGGAGGGGGCTCTGGATCCCCAGCCTCCGCGCCACGTCGACGGTCCGGCGGATGCCGATCCGCTCCTGGAGCTTGACCGCCACCACGTTCACCGACTCCTCGATCCCCTGCTGAAGGGTGGTGGGGCCGCGGAATTTCTGGTCATAGTTGTCGGGTTTCCACGGTTTGTCGTCCTGGCCGGAGGGATAGGTCACCGGGCTGTCCTCGATGAGGGTGGCGGGCGTGAGCCCTGCCTCGAGCGCGGCGATATAGACGAACGGCTTGAAGGCTGAACCCGGCTGGCGCTTGGCCTGCACCGCCCGGTTGAACTCGCTTCGGAAGAAGTCGGACCCTCCGACCATCGCCTTGATGTACCCCGTCTGGGGCTCGATGGTGAGGATGGCGCCCTCGGGGTGCTCCTGCACGGTCCGGCGGCGTGCCCCTCTGGTTGGCCCCGCGGTCCGGGTCTCCAGGGCCTTGAGCCCCTCGCGGAGCGCCTGCTCGGCGTGGACCTGCAGGGTGGGCGAGAGGGTGGTGTAGACGTTGAGGCCGCCCTTCAACACCATGTCCTCACCGTACTTCTCCGCGAGAAGCCCCCGAACGTACTCGACGAAGTACTGCCCCGTCGTGCGCCGCCGCTCGATGGGAACCAGGCCGAGATCCGCGGCCGCAGCCCCCCTGGCGTCAGCCGGCTTGAGGGCTCCGACCTCCACCATGCGGTTCAGGACGTGCGTGCGCCGCCGCCGCGCGGCGTCCGGGTGGTTGAAGGGCGAGTAGCTCGTCGGGGCGCGCGGCAGGCCTGCGAGGAGCGCGGACTCCGCGAGCGAGAGTTCGGTCACCGACTTGCCGAAATACGTCCGGGCCGCGGCCTCCACGCCGTATGCGCTGTGGCCGAAGTAGATCTGGTTCAGGTACATCTCGAGGATCCGGTCTTTGGAGTATCGGCGCTCCAGCTCCAGGGCCAGGAAGGCCTCCTTGAGTTTCCGGTCCAGGCTCTTGTCCGGGGTGAGAAAGAGCACCTTGGCCAACTGCTGGGTGATGGTGCTCCCGCCTTCCACGATGCGCCCGTGGCGGAGGTTCTGGTAGATCGCGCGCGCGATCCCCATGGGATCCACCCCGAAGTGGGAGTGAAACCGCGCATCCTCGACGGCGAGGACGGCGTCCCAGAGGGCTCTGGGAATCTGGGCCAGCGGGACGAAGATCCGCCGCTCCACGTGGAACTCGCTGATGAGCTCGTCGTTCTCGTCGTAGAGCTTGGATCCCTGGATGGGCTGGATGGTTTCCAGCGCCGTTACCGACGGGAGCGAACGGGGAAGGACGGTGAACGCCCAGAGGACCGATACCCCCACCCCGAGAGCGCCCAGGAGGAAGGCGATCCCGACCACGACGGCCAGTCGCCTGGGCCAGCTTCGCCGCGGCGTGCGTGAGGGTCTGGCATGTTTGCCGCGCGCCATACCGAACTTATTATATCGGCAAAGCGGGCGACCCGCAGGCCGCTCCCCTTGCCTTGCGCGACCCCACTGTGATACATCCTGCGCAGGAGGGCACCGTGACCGTCGAGGAGCAGCTGGCCCGCATTCGCCGCGGCACCGCGGAGATCATCGTGGAGGCCGAGCTCCGCCAGAAGCTGGAGCGTTCGGCCCGGTCGGATGTCTCCCTCAAGGTGAAGCTCGGCCTCGATCCCACCGCCCCGGACCTCCACCTCGGCCACACCGTCGTGCTCCAGAAGCTCCGCGACTTCCAGGAGCTGGGCCACCAGGTGATCATCATCATCGGGGACTTCACGGGCTTGATCGGCGACCCGTCGGGGAGGTCGGAGACGCGAAAACCGCTCACCCGCGCCGAGATCGAGGCCAACGCCGAGACCTACCGGGCTCAGCTCGGAAAGATCCTTGACATGGCCCGGACGCGGGTTGAGTTCAACTCCACATGGCTGGCTCCGCTCCGGCTGGAGGATCTGATTCGGCTCACGGCGACGGTCACGGTGGCCCAGCTGCTCCAGCGCGAGGACTTCGCGGGCCGCTACGCCGCCGGGCGTCCCATCAGCCTCCACGAGTTCCTCTACCCGATCTGCCAGGCGTACGACTCCGTGGCCATGGGCGCCGACGTGGAGCTGGGGGGGACCGATCAGACCTTCAACCTGCTCGTGGGACGCGACCTCCAGCGGGCCTTCGGCCAGGACCCCCAGGTGGCCATCACCACGCCCATCCTGGAAGGCCTCGACGGGACCCAGAAGATGTCAAAGAGCCTGGGGAACTACGTGGGGATCACCGAGCCGCCGGCGGAGATGTACGGCAAGCTTATGTCCCTGCCCGACGCTCTCATGCTCCGCTACTTCACACTGGTGACGCGGCTGCCGGAGGCCGAGATCCGGGAGATCGCTCACGGCCTGGGTACGGGGCAAGCCCATCCGATGGAGGCCAAGAAGTGCCTGGCCCGGACCGTCGTGGAGCAGTACCACGGGGGGGCCGCGGCACAAGAGGCCGAAGCCGCATTTGTCCGGGTCTTTCAGGAGAGACAATTACCTGAAAATATTGAAGAAATTACAGTGGAGAGCGAGTCCATCGGGGGCGACTGGAAGATAGAGGTCGTTAAGGCGGTGGTGGCTACGGGGTATGCCTCATCCCACTCGGAGGCTAGGCGGAAGATCAAGGAAGGGGCGGTGGACGTGGATGGCAAGACAATTTCCGACCCCAAACAGACCCTGGGGGCAGGAAAGAAGTACCTCATCCGGGTCGGCAAGCGCTTCTGGAAGTGGGTCCGGGTTGAGCAACTCGAGTCGCGAAAGAAAGACTTGACAAGAGGTTAGCGTGTAAGTAGAGTTATCAATTGCCCATCAGCAGATGGGCGTTGACAGCGCCAGTCGGTTGTTCATCCGCTGACCTGTTTCAACTCTTTGGGGGGTCCTTCCCCGCCGTTCTTTGAAAATCGCATATGCTACTGGCTCACCGACGAGGTGTGTGAGCTCCGAGTTTTCCTTGCGCTCAATCCGAAGCAACGGGTTTGAGCTCAGAGGAACCAGGGTTATCTCTTGGCGAGTTTGATCCTGGCTCAGAGCGAACGCTGGCGGCGTACCTAACAC
>JACQRS010000182.1 GCA_016206385.1 Candidatus Rokuibacteriota bacterium
ACACATTGTAGCGCATCACGATGCGGGGCGTGCCTCGGGTGGCCGGGCGAGGGTCAGAAGGGCGAGCGCCAGGGCGTTGAAGGCCGCGCTCAGGAGAAAGGCCCAGGTGTAGCGGCCGGTGGCATCGTAGATGGCGCCGGCCACCACCGGCCCCACCGCGGCCAGGGAGCCTGATAGGGCGAAGAGAAATCCCACCAGGTGGCCCGCCTCGGCGCGACCGAAGAAGTCCCCGACGATGGCGGGGAACAGCGTGGAGATGGCGCCGTAGGAGAAGCCGAACGCGGCGCCCACCAGGTAGAGCGAGGCGAGCCCGCCCACCGCCATGAATCCTCCGAAGGCCAGTCCCTGAACCACGATGGAGATGGCGAGCGCGGTCTTCCTCCCGATGCGATCGGAAACTGCGCCCATCACGAGGCGGCCCAAGGCTGCCGCGATCCCCAGGACGCTCACGACCGTCGAGGCCAGGAGCGCTGAGATTCCCAGGTCTCGCGCGAAGGGGACCACGTGGACCAGCGGGATGAAGACCGGAATCCAGGTGGCCGCGAAGATCCCGAACACCATCCAGAACGCCGTCGTGCGGATGGCCCGGCGGAGCGGCCACGGGGCCTCGCCCTCCTCGGCGGCGCTCGCGAGATCGCCCGCCGCGCCGTCGGGGGCGAGCCCGACGACCTCCGGGTCGCGTTTCATCACGGTGGCCACGAGGTTCAGGCTCACCAGGATTCCGGCGCCGAAGACCACGTAGGCCCGCCGCCAGCCCAGGGCGCCGACCAGCAGGTGAGCGACCGGCGGCAGCGCGAAGGTCCCGAGGCTCCCGCCGCTCGAGGCGATCCCCACCGCGAGCCCTCGCTGGCGCACGAACCACTTCACCACCGTGGCGTTGCACGGCACATACGCGGTGCTCATGCCGATAGCCGCCACCACCCCGTAGAGCAGGTACGGGTGCCAGAGCTCGCGGACCTGGCTCATGCCGGCAAGCCCGATCGACAGGAACACGCCGCCCGACGCGATGACGAGGCGCGGGCCCCAGCGGTCGGTCAGCTGACCGGCTACTAGGCCGAAGGCGCAGTAGAGGAAGGCGTAGAGCGAGAAGACGCCGGAGAGGCCGGCCCGGCTCCATCCGAACTCCTCGAGGAGCGCGGAGAAGAAGACGCCGAAGGCGTACTGGGTGCCGTAGGCGAGAAACAGAACGAGGAACGCTCCGCCCACGACCACCCAGCCGTAGAAGAAGCCGGACAGACGGGGCATTCAGGCGCGGGGCTGCTTTGCTTCGCCGGACTTCTTGAGATCCAGCATCGAGATCCCGGCCACCGGCTCCGCTCGCTCGAGCTTGGTAATCCGCCGCATCCGGGCCACGATGTCGCGGATCCGCTCGCTCCCATCCTTGGCGAGCCTGACCCAGCCGGCCTCGGTGGACTCGGGCGTGAATCGGAGGGCGAGCAGCTCCAGGCTTCCCATGACCGCAGCCAGCGGGTTAAAGATCTCGTGAGCGGCGGCGTTGGCCAGCTCGGTCACCGACCGGAGCGCGGCACTCTCCTGCTGAGCCGCCTCCTGCGTCAGCCGGTCCCGGGCATCCTGGAAGGTGATGATCAGGTAACGCCGCCCGCCGTAGGTGACCTCCCGCCAGCTCGCGTCCACGGTGAGGGTGTTTCCATCCCGTCCCTGGTGGGCAATCCCGTCGGCCTGCGACGTACTCTCCGCGAAGAGATCCGGTGGCCAGAACTCCCGGATGTCCCGGCCGATCATCTGCGTGGGCGTGCACCCCGAGAGCTCGCAGCTCTTGCGGTTGACCTCGAGGATCCTGCGCGTCTCGCTGTCAACGATCTGGATGGCATCGTTGGCCTCGTCAATGATGGCGCGGAACCGGGCCTGCTCGATGAGGAGGCGCTCGCGCTGCACGACATCGTGGAAGAGCCGCGCCATGAGGCCGATGCCGAGCACGGTGATGGCGAGCAGGAAGGGCCAGCGGACGACGAAAAGCTCGAGGCCCTTCCATCCCAAGAGCGCGAAGGACCCCGCGGTGTTGAGGAAGACCAGGCCGCCGAGGGCGAACGCATGCCGCAGTCTCACCCGCTCGGCCCCGCCCGCCCGGCGGTGAACCAAGCCCGCCAGAAGCGCAGTCACGAGCAGGGCCAGGATTCCCGCCGGCGCCCCTGAGCCCCCCCGCCACGCGCGATAGCTGGCCGCAATCACCGCGGCCGGGAAGGCCGCTGGCCACCCCTCGAAGATCCCGATCAGCGCCACGGGGAGGTGGCGAGCGTCAACGTGGACCCCGCCCCCGATCGCGATCCCCTGGATCATCATCAGGACCGTGAGGCCGCCGAAGCAGACGCCGGTGACGAGCTGGCGTCGGAGCCGGTAGGCCGGATCCCCGAAGGGCAGCCAGCGCCCGACGTAAGAGTAGAGTAGGATGCCGAGAATCAGATAGCCGACGTTCTCAAGCAGATGGACGAAGGATTCCATTGGCCCCCTGCCCGCGGCCGTTGCGGCCGCCCGTGGCGTTACCACCCGCCTTCGCCAGCACCTCCCTGATAAACTTGCCCGTGTAGGTGCTGGTCTGCGCGACCTGCTCAGGCGTCCCCTCGGCAACGATCTCGCCGCCCGCCTCGCCCCCCTCGGGCCCCAGATCGATGATCCAGTCGGCGGTCTTGATGACATCGAGATGATGCTCGACGACCATCACGGTGTTGCCCGCGTCCACGAGCCTGCCGAGGACGGCCAGGAGCTTCTTGATGTCCTCCAGATGGAGGCCCGTGGTGGGCTCGTCCAGGATGTAGAGGAAATCGGTCGTAAGCCGGGCCCCCAGCTCCGCAGCGATCTTGAGCCGCTGGGCCTCGCCGCCCGACAGCGTCGTGGCCGGCTGGCCGAGTCTCAGATACCCGAGCCCCACGTCCTGGAGGACCTTGAGCCGCCGGACCAGGAGCGGGTGAGCCGAGAAGAACTCGATCGCCTCGTCTACGGTCATCTGGAGGACCTGGCTGACGTCCTTCCCCTTGTACGTGACCTGGAGGACCTCGGGCCGGTAGCGCCGGCCGCGGCACTCCTGGCAGGTCACGTAGACGTCCTCGAAGAAGTACATCTCGAGCTTCTGGAAGCCGTCGCCCTGGCAGGTCTCGCAGCGCCCGCCGGGAACGTTGAAGGAGAAGGCGCCGGGGGAGAGCCCCAGCACGTGCGCCTTGGGCAGCCCCGCGTAGAGCTTCCGAATCTCGTCGAAAGCCTTGATGTAGGTCACCGGATTGGAGCGCGGGGTGCGGCCGATGGGCTCCTGGTCGATGAGCCTCACGCCCTTCAGGTACTCGAGCCCGAGCAGGGCGTCGTACGCCCCGGGCGCAGTGAACTCCACCTTGAAGGCGCGCGCCACCGCGCGGTAGAGGGTGTCGTGGACCAGCGTGGACTTGCCCGACCCCGACACCCCCGTCACGCACGTGAGCGTGTGGAGCGGGATCTTCACGGTGATGCCTTTCAGGTTATGCTCGCGGGCGCCGACCAGGGTCAGGTGCCGGCGCGCCTCCCGCCGGATGAGGGGGATCGGGATCGAGTCGCGGCCGGTGAGATAACGCGCGGTCAGCGAGCGCGGGTCCTTGAGAAACTCCTCCCGCGTCCCCGCGAAGACCACCTCGCCCCCTCGCTCGCCGGACCCAGGGCCCAGCTCCACGAGGTAGTCGGCCGCCTCCATGAAGCTCCGGTCGTGCTCCACGATCACCACGGTGTTGCCGGCGTAGGCCAGCTCACGGCAGAGCTCGGCCAGCCGGGCGGTGTCGCGCGGGTGGAGCCCGATCGAGGGCTCGTCCAGGACGTAGAGGGTGCCCACGAGCTGGGAGCCGAGCTGGTTGGCCAGGTTGATGCGCTGCGCCTCGCCGC
>JACQRS010000183.1 GCA_016206385.1 Candidatus Rokuibacteriota bacterium
GGAGAGGACGGGGGGGGGGGCGGAGGCCATGCTCGTTTTCATCGAGCGGTTGTGTCTCATTGATCGCATGGCGCGGTCACGGGCCAGCGAGACCCCGGGGGCGACGCAGGCCCGCGCCGAGGCGGCGATGCGGAGGTTCTGGCCGGGGTGGAAGTGACGGAGAGTCCGAAGTCCTAAGTCCAAGGTCCGACGTCGGGGACCTCGGACGTCGGACCTTGGACGTTGGACACGAGGTAGATCGTGCCGAAAGTGACGCTGGAATTCGAGGTCCTCGACAAAGGCACCGCGGTCGTCCGCCAACTGACGGGCGAGACGGAGAAGGCCTTCGCCCGGCTGAAGGCGGCCGGCGCCGGCGCCGCCGAGGGGACGGGCGCCCTGGTTCGCGCGAACGAACGCGCCGCCGTCTCCATGCGCGACACCAAGCAGGCCATCGGCGCGGTGGCCACATCCTTCGGACAGGTGAGCCCCCAAATCACCTTCGCAGCGCTGGAGATGGGCAACTTCGTTACTCGGATGGCCGGGGCTCCCGCCATGACGAAACTGTTTGCGGGGTCGGCAGTCGCGGCGGGTACCGCCATCGCGTATCTGGTCTCACAATTCCGAGCGACGCACGAGATGGAAGAGCGCCTTGCGGCTGTAAGCGCTGCGGCGCGGGGACTCGATCTCGGGTCCCTGCGTCAGGGTGCTCAGGCGGCCGTCATCGAAATCCAAGGCATCGGTCGGGCGTCTCAATCCATGGTCGGTCGCCTGGTCCAGGCGTTTTCGACGGATATTCCGAGGATGTTCCTGGGCATGGTGACGCAGGCTCAGGAAGCGACCAACCGCCTCACGGCCATACGGCAGCAGCTTCCCGGCGTACTGGAGCTGGGGGAGCGCGGCGAAGTTGCGGCCTTCGAGGGTGGCATGGCCGGCCTCCGCATCCAGTCGCGGCAGGCCATGCTCCAGCGCCTCCTGGCCACAGGGCAGGCGGGGGAATCCACCATCGGCCTGCACGTGGCTGCCCTGCGCCGCGACATCGATGTCACGGTCGGGGCCTACCTGGACCAGATCGACGCCCAGATGCGCAAGGAGTTCGCCGAGGCTGGCGCCCGCGGCACACAGGACATTGAGGCTCCGTTCATCCGTGAACGCGCGGCGCGCCGGATCGCCGAGGCCCAGGCCAAGGTGGACCTGCAGCGCCAGGCGGTGGACGAGCAGGCCCGCCAGCAGGCCGAGGGGGTGCGCGGCCGCGCGGAGCAGGCCCGGGCCGCGGGGGCGCAAGCCGCTATCGAGCGGCAGCAGGCAATCGTGGAGGGCCTGAAGGTGGAGGGGGACGCGGCGAAGGCCCTCTCGGTGCAGAACGAGGCCTACTTGAAGCGGATCGGGGTCCCGTCGGCCCTCCTGATCCAATCCGACCCCCGGGCCAGGCAGCTCATCGAAGAGGAAAAGCGGGCCCGGCTGATGGCGGTGGACGAGACGCTCCGCAAAAGCCTCTGGGGGATCGACCAACTCAAGGTCGCCGACGAGCAGCGGGCGCGCCTGGTCGGCAGTGCGATGGTCACCGCCGAGCTCCAGCGCACCAGCGCCATCCAGCAGGCACTGACCAAGGAGCGGGAGCTGGAGCAGAGCATCCAAGAGCGCCTGACCGCCGCGCTGGCGACCGCCGGCGAGGCCATCACGGGCAATCTGACGGATAAGTTCCGCGAGGCGCAGGGGCAGCTCGACGCCCTCAGCGCCCGCCTGGGCGGCCAGAGCGTGGAGAGCGCGGTCGCGGGCTTTCCGTCCCTCGGCGCCTCGTCCATTATGCGCGAGTTCAAGAGTGGCGAGCTGGCGGCGCAGTCGCGGAGGGAGCTGGAGAACATCGTCAGCGGCACCAGACTGACGGTGAGCCAGTCCCTCGTGGACGTCTTCACCCGGGCATCACTGATCGGGGACCTGGGCACGCTCGCCGAGATCCGGAGGCAATTGACGCAGCAGACCCGGGACGTCCTGGATGTTCCCGTCCTCGGGCCTCCACCCATTTTTGGGCCGACCGCTCTCGGCCCATCCGGGGACGGCGATGGTGGCGGCTACCAGCACGGCGGCATAGTGCCGGGCCCCATCGGCGCGCCGCGCGCCGCCGTGGTCCACGGGGGCGAGGCGGTCCTGAATCCGCGCGAGCAGGCCGTGGTGCGCGACCTGGTCGGCGCTTCGACGGGCTCCGGGCGGCGCCCGGCGGTGATCATCTTCCAGATCGGCAGCCGCGAGATCGCCCGGGCCCTGGTCCCGGACCTCCAGCAACTGATCGCCAATGGCGAGCTGAGGGTCGTCGGCGGCACTGCATAATGGCACAGACGCGCACCGCCGCGTTTGCGGCGCAGGCTGACGCCGATGACAACGCGCCGGTCCTCTTGGTCCGGGTCCTCATGAGCGGGCTCACGAAATATCTCACCTCGCGCGCGGGGACCTACGGCGGCCAGGCCTATGAGGAGCTGCTGGCCGAGGGGCTCACCCTCAGCCTGGGCATGGACCGGTTCGGCGCCGTCCAGCAGACGGTCGGCGACCTGGTCCTGGCCAACGGCAAGGACGTGGACAGTGTGCGATTCTCCGACCTGCTGGGGCCCTACGTGATCGATAACGCCGAGGTGCAGGCCGATATGGCCTTCGTCGGCCTGGGCGCGTCAGATTGGCTGCGGGTGTTCAAGGGCGTGGCGACCTTGCCAGAGGAGAACGCCTTCGACGACCGGGAATTCCGGATGGTCCTGCTGGACGAGGGCCAGCCGGCGCGGCCGGAGATCCTGGCCCTCCGGGCGAACCGGATCCACAAGGTCCTGGGCACTCCGATCACGACGACGGCCTATCCCCGGGCGGACCCAGACGTCGTCGGGCGGATGCAGCCGATCCTCTACGGCGCGCTGGGCGGCGCCCACGCCCTGGCCGTGGATGCCGGCGTGGTGGATGCGCTGGCCGCCGACGTGACGGCGGCGCAGACGACGCTGCCCCTCTCCGATGCCGGCCGTTTCGCGATCTTGGACATCTCCGGCACGGTCCAGATCGAGGACGAGCAGATCACCTACACGGGCAAGACCGTGGGCAGCCTGACCCTGACCGGCTGCACCCGCGGCGCGAGCGGGACCACGGCCGCCGCCCATGTGAAGGGGCGCCCGGTCTGGGAGATCCGGGCGACGTACATCTACCTGGTCGCCGCCCATGCCTGCAAGAGCGTCGGCAACGTGGTCGTGGACGGCGTCCTGCAATCCTCCGGCTACACGGTGGATCTCACCGGGCCCACCCGCATCCTGTTTTCGGCCAAGCCGAAACGGGCACTCCAAGTTCAGGTGACGGTCCAGCCGGTCCACGCCGGGACGACCGTGGCCGAACAAACCCCGGGCGCGATCAGCACGACGGCCGAGCAGACCCCGGGGAGCATCGCCACGAGCGCGGAGCAAGGCGTCTCGACCAATACGGGCAGCCATAGCCACGGCGGCGAGGATAAGCTCCACGAATTTCAATCGAGCCCCAGCATCCCGGGCACCTTCACGGCCGACACCACGTTCGATTTCGCAAATACGCCCAAGAGCGGGTTCAGCGCGGACTGGCACATCAAAGTCAGCGTCATTTCCGGCACCTGGAAGTGGCGGAAGGGTGGGGTGGACATCATCACCCTGTCGGTGGGCGACAACTTCTTCACCGAGGCCAGCCCAGGGATCCAATACGTCCTATTCGAGTCGGCAGCCGGGCAGATCACCATTGACCTGGTCGAGCGGGACATCACCCGCGCCGCCGTCATCGATGCGGGCGCGGCGACCGGCGTGCTGGCCAGCCTGACCGGCGCCACGGCCACCGCCATGGCCGCCCTGGCCGGGGCCACGGCCACCCTGATGAGCGCCCTCAGCGGCTCCACCGCCGTGAGCGTGTCCCGCACCGTGGACGTCGTGGTGAGCGCCGCCGACATCGAGGTGGGCGAGGTCGTCGTCTGCGACGTGGAGGGATACCGGGACGACGGGGCCGGGACGTACACCGGGACCCCCAACGCGCTGATCACCAATCCGGGCGACCAGCTCCGCCATCTCCTCGCCGTGCAGTTGGGCCTGGTCCTGGCCGACTACGTGGATGCGGCCAGCTTCACCCAGGCCCGGGCCGATTTCGCGGCCGCCGGCATCCGCGCCGACTGGGGCCTGTACGAGCAGATGGATTCCGCCGAGCTGTGCGAGCGGCTGCGCTGGTCCGTGGCCGGCCGCCTCTTCCTGTCGCAGGATGGGAAATTCCGCCTCAGCGTTCTGCCCGTGGCAGGCAGCATCCAGAAGACCATCACCGAGAAGACGGACGCGCTGGACGAGGCCCATGGCGGCCATGCCGCCCGGGTGGGGCGGACGCGCCTGACGGATCTGATCAACCACGTCTGGCTCGGCTACGCGCGCGAGGTCGTCACCGGAAATTACCTTAGCGTCGTCGAGGTCGCGGATGCGGCCAGTCAGACGACCTATCGAACGGACAACGGCCTCAAGCTCGAGAATGATTTCATCCGGGACGCGACCGCCGCCGCGGCCGTGGCCAACAAATACCTGGCCTGGCACAAGGACGTGCGCTGGCGGGCCGTGATGACCCTGCCCGGCATGCCCAACCTGCACCTGGAGCTGTTGGATCAGCTCGGCCTCTCCATCCAGCGGATGCCGGGCGGCGGCTGGGGGAACAAGCCATTCCGCATCGAGCAGATCCGGCGCCGGATCCTGCCGGCCGGCGGGATCTCGACGGCGACGTTGACCCTCCTGGAGGTGTGACATGGTGGGATTCGAGGTGCTCCGGGTGGAGGCGAGCCCCGGCGCGATCACAGCCGAGGTCCGGTTCACCGCGGCGGACGGGCGCCGGCGCGAGAACCGGTATTCGTGGCCGGCCGCCACGAGCCGGGAGGAGATCCTCCGGATCCTGGCGCAGTTCTATCAGGAGTTCGAGGCCGAGGGGGCCCGGGCCGCCCCGGATCACCTCGGCCTGGCCGGCTATCGGCACGAGGCGGACCCGCCGCGCCAGGCGGCCGAGGCGGCACAGGCAGGGCCGCCGGCCGACGCGTCGCGGGCAGGCCGCTAGCGCCGAGGGCAGGGTGTGGCCACATTCGATTTCTATACGGTGGGCGACGTCCTCATTTTCGCACAGGCGCGCCCACCCAGCTACCCCGTCCGGCTGGCGCCGGCGGCCAACGCCGCCGTCGGCGAGACGATCGGCGGGCGCATCCGGACCGAGGTGCGCGGGCCCGACCGGAAACACCTGAGCCTCCGCTGGACCTGGATCACCGCCGCGCACCTGGCGAGCTTCCTGTCGTGGCACGCGACCTACGGGGGCATGAAGGCCCCCTTCAAGATCGAGCTGCCGGCGGATCTGACGGAGCTGGCGGGCGGCAGCAAGCTGCGGGTGCGCTCCACCTCGCGCGATCTGCAATACGCGCACATCGCCTTTGCGCATTACGATCTCCAGGTCGAGCTGGTCGAGGATCTCGGGACGGAGGTCAACATCATGGGCAGCCTCGGCCTCGGCACCGTGGATGTGACCGCGGATGCCACGTCCGTGGACATCGCGGTCGCGGCCTCGGCGACAACGTACCAGGTGTTCATCAACCCCAACTGGAATACCGGCTGGTGGGTCACCGGAAAGACCCTCACCCAATTCACGGTCAATTTTGTCGTTCCGGCGCCATCGGGAGCGAAGGCCGACTGGAGGGCCGACATATGATGCGCAGGGGGCTGGTCCACGCGCTGTTCCTCGCCGTGTTCGTCGCCGCGCTGATCGCGCATCCCGTCCAGGCGGCGACCGATGTCGGTCTGTACCAAAGGGCGGCGTGCACGCAAATCGCCTCGCCCGTCGCAGACAAGACGTACTGCCTGCAGTCCTCCGACGGCAATCTGTACAAGTGGAGCGGGACCGCCTGGGTCCTCCTCAGCCCGGGGGGACCGCTGCCCGGGTATACCAAGGCCGGCCTCCCCACCGCTGGCCAGGCCGGCCGGCTGGCGCGGGTGACGGACGACATCGGCGGCGTGTGGATGGATACCGGCCTCACGAATCCTGGCTGGGTCAACCTCCGTGGCGGCGCCGTCCTCGTCACCGATCCGGCCATCGGCGCGAAGTGCGACGGGGCGACCGACGACAGCACAGCGTTCACAACTGCCGTCACGAGGCTGCCGAGCATTGGCGGTACGATCATTCTCCCACCCGGAACCTGCCTCGTCAAAAATTGGACGATCTCGAAAAACCACGTCCGAGTGGTGGGGCAAGGATTCTCATGGGCCGCGGCCGGGTCACCCACGATGCTCCGGCCGCCCAACGGGGTGCTCGCGACCGATGACACCATACGCAGTCCCATCGGCACCTTCGGCCTCGTCCTAGAATATCTCGCGGTCAGTGCAGATGCGCCGAACGGGACAGACTTCGCTCGCACCGCCGTTTCAGCGGCGGGGGAGCCGAAGCTCCACCATGTGCTGCTGCAAGGAGGTGTGGCGTACTCGTTCGATACCGTCGTCAGCGGAACGCCCGCCGATTCGGCGGACTCTGGCGGTATCTTTGACAGCGTAATCTATGGCAGTGTCCGCATCAAGGCCTCCAACTTCCTGTTCCGCCGAAACTATATGAACGGCGGCGGGGCGGGGACCGCGATCACCCTGGAGGGCAAAGATGTCTCGGCCAGCAGCACGGAGATCTGGATTGTCGCCAACACGATTGAGTCGTATGGGACGCCCGTCATCAAAATCAATACCGCCGGGTTGGCGGCCGTCCAGCAGGTCGCCATTGAAAACAACCGCATCCAGTCCAGCGCCGGGACAGGGGCCCTCATCAGCCAGCTCGATGCGTCGGTGAAGGGTTTGAGTATCCGAGGGAACCGCATCCGGTCTGCGGGCGGCACACCGACGCGGGCAATCGATCTCAGCAATGTGAGCGCCGCAGACATTTCCGGGAACACGTTCTGGTTCATCACGGAATGGTCGGCGGGGACCAAGGCCCCGATCAACCTGACGACGCTGGGGGGTAGCATCTCCATTGACCAGAACGGTGGCGACGGTGGCGATGTGGAGCACGCCGGCTACCGCAGCCACAGCCTGATCTCGAGCGGCGGCTCCCTCGGCACGGCACATTCTGTCGTGCGGCGCGGGGTGCTGGTGACGACGACCAACGCGACACCCACGACGCTCTTCGCCGTGGCCACGGATGCCTCAGAAATCCTCTCCCTCAAGGCGCGAGTGCTCTCTGACAATACGGTGGCCGGAACGCTGAACGTCAACGACTACGAGCGCATGGCCACGTTCCGGCGACGCGCCGCTGGTGCCCCCGCACAGGTCGGGACCACGACGAGCATTCACACCGCCGAAGACGATGCCGGAGCCGATGTCGGCATCTTGATCAGCGGGAACGACGCGATCGTGCAGGTGACGGGTATCGCCGCGACCACGTTCAACTGGAAAGCGGACGTGGAGTACCTGCGGAAGTAAGGATGGTTTAACGGGCCTTCACGGCCCGCTTAAAGGTCCCTCGGCTGGCGTTGTGGTTGGCTCCCGCTGACCCCTCGTGCTGGCCACCGACAGGCCCAGCGGCCTAGCCCTGGCCCCTGATCGGCGCTCTACACGCCCGGGCAGACCGCCGTGAGGCAGCCGCCACCCGGGCAAACATCAATCGTCAGCAGGGCGCAGATCCCAGGCCAACTCCGGCCTCCCGGGTCCGCGCTCTTGGTGTCTGCCAAAAGTCTTGTCCAGAACCTTTCCGCACTTTTTCCAGAACCAAACTGCTCGCTACAGCCGGAGATCAGGCCGGTACTTGACAGGTGGGAGGGGGGTATGATATATACCCTACCCGGGTACCGTAAATAGCCAGAC
>JACQRS010000184.1 GCA_016206385.1 Candidatus Rokuibacteriota bacterium
CAGTAGTTCCGCTCGCCGCGCTCCCCGGTCTTCACCGCCAGGAACGGGCGATAGCCGCGGGCCGAGAGCCGCCGCTCCACCTCCCGCGCCTCGGCTTCGGTGGCGTAGTTGGCCACCAGGATGGTAAACGGGTGGTCCTCCGCAGCCTGGCGCGACGCTGCAGGCAGCGCGGCGCCTCGAGGCGTGGACGTGGACACAGGCGCCCGCTCCCAGGACTTGCTGACGAGCCACCCGCCCGTGAACCCGACCACCAGGAGGGCCGCTGCCACCAGGGGCAACACCCGCCGCCGGGGGTGGCCGGCAGGCCCCACGCTGACCTCCTGGCTCAGGCTCGCGATGGCCTGCTGGGCGCGGCTCCGGGTAATGTGGGTCGAGTGATCAACGAACCCCTGGAGCAGGGAGCGGTCACAGGCCAGGTTGATCAGGCGCGGAATGCCGCGCGAGAAGCGGTAGATCACCTGAAGCGCCGGGGAGGTGATCGTCACCCCGCCGCTGCCCCCAGCCACCATGAGCCGGTGATAGATGTACTGGCAGGTCTCCTGATAGGAAAGCGGCTTGAGCTGGTATCGGACCGACACGCGCTGGTTGAGCTGCTTGAGTTCGGGCGAGGCGAGCAGGTCCAGGAGTCCCAGCTGGCCCACCAGGATGATCTGGATCAGCTTCTCCCGCTCGGTCTCCAGGTTGGAGAGGAGCCGGACCTGCTCGAGGAGCATGGGGGAGAGGTTCTGGGCTTCGTCCACAATGAGCACCGCGTTCTGGCCGTCGGTCAGGGCCCGAAGGAGGAAGCGGTTCAGCTCGTCGACCAGCTCCTTCTTGGTGGTGCCGGTGCCCTGGAGGCCGAAGTCATGGAGCGCGGCGCGGAGGAGCTCCTCCTCGGAGAGGAGCGGGTTCAGGATCAACGCGGTCTTCGTCCCCTGGTCGAACCGGGTGAGGATCGCGCGGCAGAGGGTGGTCTTCCCCGTCCCCACGTCGCCGGTGATGACGATGAAGCCCTCGCGCTCCTGAATGCCGTAGAGCAGATGATCGAGGGCCTCCCGATGGGCCCGGCCGAGGAAGAGGTATTTGGGGTCCGGGGTCAGCGTGAAGGGCTTTTCCTTGAGCCCGTAAAACTCCTCGTACATCGCCGCCCTGCCCGTCCCTCAGCGCACGGCCTTGCCGCGCCCGGCTTCCCGCAGGATCTCAAGCTCTCGCGAGGTCAGCTCGCTGTGGCGGCGGCCGATGAGGAGCGTCGGGGTCAGCAGGATCACCAGCTCCGTCTTCCGGTCCTCCTCCTCTCTCTGGCGGAACAACCCACCCATCACGGGCACGTCCCGAAGCAACGGCACGCCGGAGACGTTTCTCAAGGAGCGGCTCTGCATGAGGCCGCCGATCACGACGGTCTGACCGTCCTTGGCCCGGACCACGGTGTCGGCGGCGCGGACCGCGATGATCGGCACCGTGCCTCCCTGGGGCGAGGTGGCCTGGCCCACGCGCTCCGAGATGCTGGGCCGGATGTTCATGATGATCCTGTCGTCCTCGCCGATCTGCGGGGTCACGTCCAGGACGATCCCTTCCGTCACGGTCTGTGGGGTCACGGTCTCGGTGACGATGCCGGTGGTGGGCTCCCGCGTCCGGGTGACGGTGAAGAAGACATCGTCCACCGCCACCTTCATCACCGCCTTCTGATTGTTGAGGGTGGAGATCTTCGGGCTCGACAGGATGGTCACCTTCCCTTGCTTGGAGAGCGCGTTCAGCAACATCTGGATGGCCTGGCCGCCCACCCGGGTCGCGAGCCCCACCTGGAAGAGGGTCGAGGCGGGAGCGAGGGCGGTGGTCACGATCTTGCCGTCGGTCAGGGTGCCCCTGAGCGCGCCCAGCGGGCCGACGTTGATGCTCTGCGGGATCAGGCTCCAGTTGATTCCCGCGCTGAACTCCTTGGAGAGGGCCACCTCGATGATCTGGGCCTCGATCATGACCTGGCGCTGGGCCGACCCCTCGACCAGCTCCAGGTACTGGGCAACCTTTCGGATGTTGACCGAAAAGTCGGTGACCGCGACGAGCCCGGCGGTCCGGCTGAGCACCACCTTGCCTTCCTTGGACAGAAACGTCGCGAGGGTCTTCTCCAGCTCAGTCCAGAGATCCACGGTGTCGGCGGAGGTGACCGAGCTGGTGGCCCCTGAGGTTCCGCCTCCACCGCCGGCGACTCCTCCCCCGCCGCCCGCCGCGGCGGAGAGCGTGGCCCCGCCTGTGCGCGTGGTGGACAGGTAGCTCAGCGTGAAGATGCGAGTCTCCGTGCTCGGCTTGGAGACCCGGATGAAGTTGCCCTCGCGCTTATACACGAGGCCGATCGGTGAGAGGAGCGCATCCAGCGCCTCCTCAAGCGTGACCCGCTTCAGGTCGACCGTCACCACGCCCTTGAGGTCCGGGTCGAACACGATGTTCAGGTCGGTCTTCTTGCCAAACGCCAGCAGCACCTCTCGGATGTCGGAGTCGCGCACGGAGAGGGTAAACAGCTTCCGCGGGGTGACCTTGGTCGCCTCCTCTTCGATCTGGGTGACCGGAAGCTCGGGCAGCAGGGGCTCAACCCTGGGTGGGGGTGGAGGCGCGACCGGTGGCGGCTCGACGTCCCCGGTGGCGCAGGCGCCGAGGGAGAACGTGAACGCCAATAGGAGGACAACCTTCCACTTCATCGCCTCTCGCTCCTTTGCTCCGGAGCGGACCCCACCTCGATGAGGGGGACGGCCCCGCCGGCCACACCGACCCGTCGGCGCTGGCCCGCCCGCTCGAGGACGATCCCGTCCGGTTGAATTTCCACCACACGCTCGTCCCCCAGCATCTCCCCCTCGCCGACCACACGCCCGTCGATGGCCGCGAGCTTGGTGTCCCCGGAGATCAGCACCATCTTCACCTTGTAGGAGGGAAGCGAGGCGGGCCGCTGCGCGGTCGCCGATGGCGCCGTCGCGCTGGCCCGGGAGGCCAGGAGCGCCCGCTCCTCCTCCGCGGTGAAAAACGGGTCGCGCCGCCAGGCGTTCGCAAACCGCTGACGCCACTCGACCAGCTCCGCCTCGGAGAGCTTCGGCCCCGGCGCGCGGGCGGCTGAGGTCTGTGCCTGGGTCGCGGCTTGGACCGGGGCGCGGGCCGTGGGCCGCTTGGACAGGAACAGCCCCTTCGTCAGTGGCGAGGTGTAGACGGCCCAGACGACTACCACCAGAAGGAGCCCCGTGATGACGGCACGGCGGAGGTCCACGCCTACTTCCCCCACCGGAACGAGGCAAACGAGGCCTCCGTGATGAGCTGGCCGTCCGCCCGGGTGACCTCCAGGGACTGGACAGTGACGTAGACCGGCACGCGGCGCAGCCCGTCCAGGAACTCCACCAGGTCCCGGTAGCGGTGCTCCACGATAAGCCTGATCGTCGACGGGTTCACGGTGAGCTCCGAAGGAGGCTGAAACGGAGGCGGCGCAGCGGCTTTTTTCGGATCAGCGGCGTCGCCCGGCGGCGGCGTCCGGATCTCGAGGCTGACCAGCTGCATGCCAGAGGCGCGCGCCAGCTCCGCCAGCACGGCGGCCGCGCGGGGCAGCGCCGTCTCCTGGGGGTAGCGGCCCTGCAGCCGCTTCTCGAGCTCCCCCCAGAGCGCGCGCTCAGCGTCGGCGATCGGCGGGACCGACGGTAACGGCTGCGGAGACCGGCCGGCTTGGACTTCTTTTGCAAGCTGGGCTTTCAGCGTCTTGACCTCGCGAAGCTTCGGCGCCACAAGCCCGAGGTACCCGCCCGCGCCGACGAGCACCACCGCGCCGACCGCCACCAGGGCCCGGACGTTGACCGGCAGCTGGCCGATGTTGGGGAGCGAAACGAAAAGCGCCACCTAGCGCATCTCCTTCACCCGGAGCGCCAGCTCGAACGCCAGCTGCTCCTCCGCGGCCCTCACGACCTCGCGGCTGCCGGGCTGCTGGCGGCGGATGTCCACGACCCTCCGGCCCTCCACGACGGCGGGAGCCCCCTCTTTTTTCTTGTCCCCCTCGGGGAGGAACGTCACGTCGTAGAAGAAGGTCGAGTCCCGCAGGCCGAAGTAGAGCTGGTTGAACTGCGCCTGGGCCTGGGCCAGCTCCGCCAGCTTCACCGCTCCCACCAGCTTTGCACCGTAGCCCCCCTCGTCCTTGGAAATCACGAGGCGCTCCAGGCGGAGCCGGTCGGGAGCGAGCCGGCTCACCTCCCTCAGGGCCTCGGCCAACGGCGGACCGCCCAGCGGATCATCCGTCAGAAACTTGATCCAGCGGCGCACCTGTTGCCGCTCACCGTCGATCCGTTCCACCTCGCTGCGCGTGGCCTGGAGCGCCCGGTTCGCCTGCCGGTGCCGCTGCAGGCTCAGGCCGAGAGCCGCCGCCTCACGGCTCGCCCCCCAGTAGCTCCACCCGAGGGCGAGCGCCAGCACGCTGACGGCAGCGACCGCCGCGCGCACGACCCGTCGCGAGCGCTGCTCGACGACAATCTCTCGCGGGAACAGATTGGGCGCCTCCCTGGGGGTCAACAGGGCGGCGCCGTAGGGGAGCAGGAAGGCACCGGCCGGCAGCCCGGCCTGCTCTTCCGCCCCGTCGGGCAAGACCGACCGGAGGACCTGATTCAAGTTCAGCACGGGAAGCCCGAGCCGGCTCTCCAGCGCGGCGGGATCGGCGAAGAAGCGCTCCAGGGCCGCGTCGGCATTCGCGAAGAGCATCTGCTCTGCGCGTCCGCCCTTGGAGATCTGCGCATAGGCGCGGACCGAGCGCTGAACCTCGGTCGCCATCCACTCGATCGGATCGAGGCCGGGAGCGGCCAGGCGCGGGATCTGTCGGGCCAGCTTGAGCACCCCGTCAGAAACCACGGCCACGGTGAGCCCGGCAAGCCCCCAATGACCGATGATCGTCGGCCGGTCCGGGGGGATCGGCGAGAGCGCCTGGACCGCCCGGAGGAGCGCCAGGGGCGCGGTTGCGATCAGATGGGGCACAAGCCCGCTGGCGCGAAACGGGACCAGGAGGCGGTCGAGCCCCTCGCGCGGGGCCGCGACAACCAGGACCTCGTCCTTTCGAGCGCCGTCTTCCACCTGCCGGAGGACTTGAGCGCCGACGGCCTTGGCCCCTCCCCCTTCCCGCGCCAACTCCCGCTCGAGAAACTGGGAGCGCTCGGCGGCGGTCATGGGAGGGAGGAGCTGGGTCCGGTGGATGTGCTCGGTGTCCCAGGTGACGACGTGAACCCGGCCCGCCTTCACCCCCATCCGGCCGAGGGCCGCCTTGAGCTGGAGCCGCTCCAGGCCCCCCTGGGAGAGGTCGATGGCTGCCGCCCGAGAGATCGCCCGTGGCGAGAGCTCGACGGCGATCAGCTTTCCGGGGGCGGGCTCCAGTCCGGTGACTCGTCCGATCAGCATGCTTCCCGCTCCCTCGACGTCACCGCGGCCTGGCGCTGAGCTTGGAGAGGAGCGTGTAGATGGGAAGGTACACGGACAGGATCGCGCCCAGCACGATCATGGACAAGCACGCAATCATGGCGGGCTCGAGGAAGGCGAAGAGCCGCCGCACGGTGTCAGGGACCTCGCGGTTGTAGTACTGGGTGACCTTGGACAGGCTGTCGTCCAGCGTGCCGGTGAGCTCGCCGCTCCCCACCATTCGCAGC
>JACQRS010000186.1 GCA_016206385.1 Candidatus Rokuibacteriota bacterium
ATCTCGGCGTGCGCGGTCGGGTCGCGGGCGCCGATCGGGCGGTTGGCGCCCCGGCCCAGGACGCGGTCGCCGGCGACCACCAGGGATCCGATCGGCACCTCCTCACGCGCCCCGGCGGCCCGCGCCAGGCGGAGCGCTCGCCCCATCCAGGCGCAGTCCTGCGCCGTCGAGGGAACGGTCCTCACCGCGCCCTCCCCGCTGCCCGTCGGCCTGCGCATCGGACTCCCCGCGGATCCCGCTCCGGCGGGCCGCGAGTCTAGCACGGGGAGGATGATATCGGGCGCCATCTCGTATCGCGCCGGGGAGACGCAGCTTACGTTCCTGTAACTGGCGGGCGGGAAATCCGGATCACCACATGGCCGTCCTTCAATTCCCGGGGAGCTTCGTACGGCATCCTTGATTCCCTGACGAAGGGCCATAAATTGCCTGCAGGCGACTCCCGCAACGAGCCGCCTCGGAAGGCGAGAGGGTCCAGTGTGGGCTCAGGCAGATAGGTCGGTCCACTTCCGCCCCCGATTCTTCGCCCTGCTGTGTGTCCTTCACCTCGTTGCATGGCAGGCGGCCTCCGCTCACGGCAGCGACCAGGATGAGCGCGAGATGGCGGCGCTCGACCCCGCGCCCGCGCCGCTCCTGGCCCTTCCTTTGAGCGACGCTCCGGGAGCGACCTTCGTGATCACCGCGGAAGAGATCGAGCGCTCGGGAGCCGCGAACATCTTCGAGCTCCTGCGTCGCGTGCCGGGTGTGGACATCCGCTACACACCCATGGGCGGACACATCGGCATACGCTCCACGGGCCCTTCTCCGTTCAGCGAGGAGGTGCTCCTGCTGATCGACGGGACGCCCTACAACAGTCCGGACAAGGGAGGCTTCCCCGGACACCCGAACTACACGGGCTTTTTCCCCCTGGACAGGATCGCCCGCATCGAGATCATCCGGGGGCCGATCTCCGTCCTGCACGGGGCCAACGCCTTCGGCGGCGTCATCAACATCGTCTCCAAGAACGCGGCCGATGCGGTTCTCAACAAGGTCGAAGGTTCCGCGTACGGGGTCACGATCACCGCCGGTCAGCGGAGCCTTTACGACCGCAGCGTTCGCACCGCCCTGATCCGCGACGGGTGGGAGGCCGCTCTGGAGGCCAGCGCGCAGGACGGCGATACCCCCATCCGGGTGAACGGAGACGCCGACCACAGCCGCGACCACGTGTACGGAGCTCTGCGCCGCGGCAACTTCCGGCTCTCCGTACTGCACCAGAGAAGTCGGCACGGCTCCTTCTCCTTCCTGGGAACGCCGACCCAGACGGCCCGGAACAACGTGGACATCGTGGACACGCAGTACGAAAGGCGCATAGGAGAGTTCATTCTTCGCGCCTCTCTGGCCATGAACCGATACCGGGGAACGACCTGCGCGGAGTGCCACAACAGCCTCACGAAGGAGCCCGACAGCGCCAAGACCGCCGACGTGGGGCGGGAGTTGGAGCGGGACCAGAGACTCCGCCTGGCGCTCCGGGCTGACCGCACCCTGACCGACCGGCAGGACTTCACTTTCGGTCTGGAGGCCGCCCGGGACTCCATCGACCGCCGCATCGTGAAGCTTGACGGCGCCCCCTCCGACCGCGCGCTCGCGGGGGTCTATGTTCAGCACCAGTGGCACTTCGGCAACCGCAAGCTCCATGTCATGTCCGGGCTCCGGAGGGACTGGGCGGAGGGGTTGGGGGACGTCGTCTCGCCCCGGCTCGCATTCGTCGCGGAGCCGAAGGACAACGTGATCGTTCGCGCCTCCTGGAGCCGGGCCTTCCGGGCCCCCACCTGGAACGAACGATACATCCGCCAGCGATTTCTCCCGGAGGAGATCGCCCCGGGCCTGATCCTGACGTTCCAGGGTGAACCGGGGTTGCGCCGCGAGAGAGTGGACGCGACGGAAGCCGGCTTCTCCTGGCGCCTCCATCCCAGGCTCGTGGGCCGGCTTGACCTCTATCACAACAGAGTCCACGGATTCATCGTGCGCAGTCCGGCCGTGTTCGTCGCGGGGACGCCCAACGAGCTCCGGATACTTTATGAGAATCGCCCCGAAGCCTTTACCGTCCGGGGCTATGAGCTGACGCTCATCGGTCGGCCGGCGCGGAGCCTCTCGCTCACCGTCGGCTACGCCTATCGCCGTCACACTCTCGCGGAGGACGACATAGCCGCCGCCTACGCGCCGAAGACGCGCTCCCTCCTGAGCCTGGCGTGGAGCCCTCGTCCGCGCTGGGCGTTCGATCTGACGGGGACCTACACCGGAAACTACACCGTCTCTTTCCCGGAAGTCTTCGGGGTGCGGTGGCAGCCTTCATACGTCCTGGTGGACGCCGCGGTGCGCTACAGGCTGCCCTGGGCGAAGGCCGATTGGGACATCGGCTTGATCGGGCGCAACCTGGGCAATGACCATCCGAGGGAGACCCTCGTCGGACCGGACATCGACACCTCGCTCCGGGGAAGAGCCCTGGCCCTGGAGCTCAGGGGGGACTTCTGAGCCGGCGCCTCCGGGATAGATTCGTTGTGGCCGTCGTAGCGCTCGCTGCTCTCTGCGGCGCCGCGTCGTGGGAGGGCGATCACAAGAGAGAGCCGGTTCTGATCGGGCTGGTGACCGCTCCTCACGCGGCCTACGCTGAAGCCGAGAGTGGTCTGCGAGCGGCGCTTCTCTCCGGTGCGCCCGGAGTACGCGTCGTGACGGTGAACGTCGAGGGGACCGACGGGGAGGAGAGGGCCCGGAGCGTCCTGTCAGGAGGCGCGGATCTGATCGTCGGGATCGGCTCGCGCGCAGCGAAG
Organism: Candidatus Rokuibacteriota bacterium; assembly: GCA_016206385.1. Taxonomy (GTDB): domain Bacteria; phylum Methylomirabilota; class Methylomirabilia; order Rokubacteriales; family CSP1-6; genus JACQWB01. Next base: position 2,805 of record JACQRS010000186.1, read on the forward strand.
TTGGCCCGGCGTCTCGCACCGCGAGTGCCGCTCGTGTACGCGATGGTTCTCGATCCGGCCGCCGCCGGGCTGCCCGCTCCGGGTCAGGGGCCGTCGGATCATGTGACGGGCGTCTCGATGGAGGTGGCGCCGGAGCGACAGTTCGAGCTGATGCGCGAGATGCTGCCATCCGTGCGGCGCATAGGCGTCCTCTATGATCCCCTGGTTTCGGGTGATTCCGTCCGCCGCGCTGCCGCAGCGGCGAGAGCCGGCGGGCTGACGCTTGTCGGCCAGGCGGTCCGCAGCGAGGCGGAGGTTCTTGCGGCAGCAAGTCTCCTGGCGCCCGCCGTGGACGCCTTTTGGGCTCTCGCTGACCCGACCGTGCTGACGGCTGCGAACGCTCGCGCGCTGATCCTTCTTGCCCTGCGAACGCGCAAGCCTCTGTTCGCCGTGTCGGAGGGGTTCGTCCGCAGCGGCGCCCTGGCCGCCGTGGCCGCCAACCCCCGCGAGGTCGGCTGGCGTGCGGGAGAACTGGCAGCGCGCATCCTCGGCGGCACGCCTCCCGCGGCTCTCAGACCGGAGGCGCCACCGGGGCTCTCGATCTTCATCAACCGCGCCACCGCAGAGGTTCTCGGCGTGAAGCTCTCGCAGGCCTCCATCGACAGAGCGCAGAGAACCTTCCCGCAACCATGAAGGGATTGCGCCGTTTCCGCCGCCGTCTGGCCTTCCGCATGGTCTTCCCCTTCGCGGCCTCCTTGGTCGTCGTGTTCGCGACCTTGACCTTGTACCTGGGGCGCGCCGTTCGCGATGAAGGACTCAGGGAGCTGAGGGACCGGGCCAGCATCGTGGCAGAGATGATCGCGCACAACGCGGAGCTGCCTCTCCTGGCAAGGGACGCCCGGTCCCTTCAGACGCTTCTCGAGGGGGCCACCGGGCCCGACCTGATCGGCATCGCGATCCTGGACGCGGCGGGGACCGTCGTATCCCAGTACTCGCCGCCGGGCCGCGGGTCGGCCGGGGCGGCGAGGCGCTCGGGGGAAGGAACGCTGCGCGTCGAGACCGATGTGCGCACGGAGATCAAATCCGCGGAAGGCCAGGAAGGATCCCTGTTCGCCCTCGATGCGACGTCAGGGCGGGAGAAAACGTCCATCGGCAGGGTGCGGATGCTCGTCTCGACGCAGGGAACCTTCGAGCGGACGCGCCTCTTGCAGGCCAAGATCGCTGCTGCCGGCTGCGGGCTGCTGCTTGTCTGCATCGGCATCGGAATCGGACTGGTCCGCGTGATGGGCGTTCCCTTCCGGGCCCTGGTGGGGGCAACCCGCCAGATCGCCGCCGGCGATTTGTCTGTCCACGTCGCGCCGTCCGCTGTCGAAGAAATCGGGGAGCTGGCGGAGGCCTTCAACCGCATGGCCGCGGATCTGGGGGTGGCCCGCTCTGACTTGCTGGCGGAGAGGCTCGAACTGCAGCGCACCCAGGAGACTCTGTTCCAGACCAAGAAATTGACGGCTCTGGGCGAACTCGTCGCCGGCGTCGCCCACGAGATGAACAACCCCCTCGCCAGCATCATGGGGTACAGTCAGCTCCTTCTGGCGAAGGACCTGCCGCCCGAAGTCCACAGACGCCTCGAGACCATGTTCTCAGAAGCGGAGCGCATGGCCAAGATCGTGAAGAACCTCCTCACCTTTGCCCGCCAGCATGCTCCTGAGAAAAGGCATCTGGGCCTCAATGGGATTATCGAGAAGACTCTCGAACTCAAAGCCTACCACTTCCGGGTGAGCCAGATTCAGGTTGAAAAGCACCTGGCTCCGGACCTGCCGCTCACGATGCTGGACTTTCACCAGATGCAGCAGGTTCTTCTGAATCTGTTGAACAATGCCGAACAGGCCATGAGGGAGGCAGGCCGCGGCACGACGATCCGCGTGACCACCCGCTCCTCAGGCGATCGGATCGAAGCTCGCGTTGCGGATGACGGACCCGGCATCCCTCATGAGATCCAGGCCCGCATCTTCGAGCCGTTCTTCACGACGAAGAAGGAAGGAGATGGGACGGGCCTTGGATTGTCGCTCTGTTATGGGATCATCCAGCAGCACGGTGGTTCCATCCGGGTGGAGAGCCGGCCCGGTGAAGGAACCGAGTTCATCATCGAGCTCCCGGTCGTCCAGCAGCCACCGGAGGATGCTGTCGACGAACGGATGACGGCGTCTCGCCTGACGCAACCTCTCAAGATCCTGGTGGTGGACGACGAACCCGGCGTGCTGGACTTCCTGGTCGACCTGCTGCGATCGAGAGGTCACAAGGTGGATACCGCCTCTGATGTCCCCGAAGCCCGGCGGAAAATCGCTGCAAATGGGCACGACCTGATCATCAGCGACATGCGGATGCCACGCGGATCCGGGGAGGACGTGTACAAGGCGGTGCTCGAGAAAAGCCCGCATCTTGCCCGGCGCGTGATTTTCACGACGGGCGATGGGGCGAGGGAGGAGACTCTGAAGTTTCTCCGGGAAACGGGGAACGAGATTCTCCTCAAGCCCTACAGGATTGAGGATCTCGAACAGGTGATCGCGAGCGCTATCCGGACA
>JACQRS010000205.1 GCA_016206385.1 Candidatus Rokuibacteriota bacterium
CCCACCCACACCTCCCCGTCCTCGAAGTGCTCCTTCTTCCAGACGGGGACGGTCTCTTTGAGCCGGTCGATGGCGAAGTGGCACGCCTCGAAGGCCTCGCGCCGATGGGCGGCCGAGACGGCGATCACGACGCTGGCCTCGCCGATCTCCAGGCGCCCCACCCGGTGGACGATGGCCACCCGCTTCACGCTGGGCCAGCGCGCCCGCACCAGCTCGACGATCTCGCGCATCTTGGCCTCGGCCATGGGCGCGTGCGCCTCGTACTCGAGGAACTTCACCCGGCGGCCGCCGGTCTCGTTGCGCACCACGCCCGAAAAGACCGCGATCCCCCCCGCCTCGGGGTGGGCCACGGCCTCGCTGAGCGCGGCCTCGGAGAGGGGCCGGTCCGTGACCTGGTAGAGGTCATGGGCCCCTCCGCTCACGGGCGGAAAGCAGCAGAGCTCCTCGCCGGGACGGAGCGGCGCCTCCGGCGGCACGTACTCGGTGCCGATGGCGAAGAGGGTGTAGGGGCGGAAGGGATCAAGCTCGGGATGGCGGGCGACCAGCGCGGCCCAGGCGGACTCCACGGTGCCGCCGTCAGGAACCTCCACTTCGATGCGCTCGCGGCCCGCCGCCTCGCGGTACCGCGCAAACAGCCTGACCGCCACCTTCATCCTGCACGCCCCTGCCAGCCGAGCGCCGGGGATGCCCTCCCAGAGCGAATCCGAGAAGCCGTAGCGGGCCGTGAAGCGCAGGACGCCGGAGCGCTCGGAGGAACCCAACAAGGTTGGGCGACGACGACTACCCCCCGCCTCGGGGGGATGGGGGGGCCAGCGGAGGGGTCCGAGCGAGCGAAGCCCGTCGAGGCGACGAGGTCTGAGCGAAGGAGGGCACCCCGATGCATGGCTGACTTAAAACTGGTGGGACTGGCCGCAGCCACAGCTCGACTTCACGTTGGGATTCCTGATGGCGAAGCCGGCCCCCAGCATCTGGTTGTCCACGAAGTCGACCTCTGAGCCCGCCAGGTAGCGGGTGCTCATCGGATCCACATATACCTTGATCCCGCGCGACTCGATCACGCTGTCCCCGTCAACCGCCTGGTCCTCCCAGCCGAGCTCATAGGAGAAGGCCGAGCAGCCGCCTCCGTGAGCGTGATCATGAATTCCTCCGTTCAGGTTCGATGCGAGGCTAATTATATCAGAGGATCCCGCCGGCGGGCAGGAGGGTCAGCTCCTCCAGCGAAGCGCCCGGCGGCAGGCTCGCCATGAGCACGGCCGCCTCCGCCACATCCTGAGGCCTCAGCATCCGGCCCCGGTCCGGCGGGTTGGGGACCTGATCCCAGAGGGTGGTATCAACGGCTCCCGGCACCAGCGCCCCGACCCTGACGCCGTGGGCCCGCATCTCCTCCGCCAGCACCTGGGTGAGGCCCAGGACGCCGTGCTTGGAGGCCGCATAGGCCGAGCACGCCGGGATGGCCCGCTTGGCCGCGACCGAGACGACATTGATGATCGTGCCCCGGCGCCGGGCGATCATCGGCGCCAGCACGGCGCGGCAGGTCAGATAGACTCCCCGGAGGTTCACCGCCATCATCTCGTCCCAGTCCGAGAGCTTCGACTCCGCCACCGAGCCGAAGGCCGCGACGCCGGCCGCCGTCACCAGGATATCCACGCGACCCCACTCGCCCAGCGTCCGCTCCACCAGGGCGGCGACCGACGCCTCCTGGCGCACGTCGGTGGCAATGGCCAGGGCCACGCCGTTCTGGCTGCGGATGAAGGCGGCGACCTCGTTCAGCTCGGAGACGGTCCGAGCGGCCAGGGCGACGCGGGCGCCCTCGCGGCCGAAGGCCAGAGCGACGGCGCGGCCGATCCCACGCCCCCCGCCGGTCACGATCGCCACCTGCTCCTTGAGCTTCAAAGCAGGTCGCTCCGGCGCTTGATCAGCTCCATGAACTCGGCCCGCGTCTCCGGCCGGGCGCGGAAGGCGCCCAGCATCGCCGAGGTCACCGCCTTCGAGTTCTGCTTCTCCACGCCGCGCATCACCATGCAGAGGTGGATCGCCTCGATCACCACCGCCACGCCGCGCGGCTGGAGCACCTCCTGGAGGGTCTGGGCGATCGGGGTGGTGAGCCGCTCCTGGACCTGAAGGCGCCGACTGAACATCTCGACCAGGCGCGGGAGCTTGGAAAGCCCGATGATCTTCTTATCGGGTAGATACGCGATGTGGCATTTGCCCACAAATGGGAGGAGATGATGCTCGCAATTATGGGTCAGATGACCGGCCACGAGGAACGTCGGGTGCGGCTCGCATTTGAAACTGTAGACGGTGTGTGGCTTCCTCGCGCGCGGGAGCGGACGCACTTCCACAACGGTCGCGTACGTGCTGTCGACCGGAACGTAGAACTCGCTCTCCTGACGAAAGCCGTGCTTGCCGCGCCAGCCCGGCTGGTGCCATCGGTTCGAAACGTAGATCACCCCTACTGTACCCCGAGAGTCGTGAGCGCCAACCGGCGCGTCCAAGTAGGAACCGAGCGCTGCGAGGAACCTGAGATTTGAGCTGAACAGGCGCCGGCAGCCCCGCCGCATCTGCTCACCATCCCCGTCGCAGTAGCCGTCGAGAAAGCCCTGCATCATCTCCTGTGACGAGGTGACAACCCGCGGGAACTCGAACGAGGTCGTCTTGCTCCTCGAGCCGTTCTCCGAAACGCCCAGCCAGCGGCACAGCTTCTCGCCGATCGCCCGCGAGACAATTCGCACCCGGAACGCAGGTACCTCTGCCTCGCGGAACCCGGACGGTACTGTGACGCGCTCGACGGCCGGGGCGGCGCCCGGGAAGGCTTCAGTCAGCATGGTGCGGAATTTCTCGGCAAACACCCGGCTCTTCACGGTCAGCGAGACGCGCCGGCCTTCTTGAATGCTGCCGTCGGATGCGACCCCCCCGAGCACATAGCCGACCGCATACCCCGGTTTCGGCTCATAAGGCCTTCGGCACAGGGACCGCGGGTTGACCCACTCGACCTTCTCGCCCGGCCGGAGGTTCTGCGCTTCCTGCCATCCCGTTTCGGTCATCAGCGGATGGTCGGGGGTCACTCGAAAGCGTCCAGATGCTGTCCGTACCTCGACGATCTCCCGTGTTTTTCGTGAGGTGACTGCGACAACCGTGGTTTGCTTCAGATAGCCATGATCCAAGGTCCAAAGCTGGTCTCCCACTTTAACTTCCCTGGCCGGTTTTGCGCCCCCGACTGCGTTTACGACCTGCTTGCTTGGAACACATAGGCTGAATAGGTCGATGTCCTTCACGAGCACCATCTCGTCGTAGTTTTCGACGAAGAGCGCGCCGTTCAGGATGTCGTCCACGTCCTGCTCGTAGCCGGAGGTCAGGTCGCGGAGCGCCTTCGCCACCCGCTCCGGCGTGCGCTCGAGCCCCTCGCGCGTCGGGTCCTCGCCGAGCTCCTTCAGGAGGTCGGTGATCAGCTTCTCGATCATCTCAGCTCCCCCTCGCCGCAGTACTCAAAGACATTGTTGGCCGTCTCCACCACCGCGACGCGCCTGAGCGTTCCCGGCGGCAGGGCCCGGGCCAGCCAGTCCCAAAAGGTCCGGGCCAGATTCTCGCCGGTCGTGACGACGCCCTCCAGGGCGGGCACATCGGCGTTCAGGTCGCGATGGTCCACCACATCCACGAGCGCCTGCCTCACCGCCGCGTCCAGCCGCTTGAGGTCATACGCCATTCCCGTCACCGCGTCCACGCCCCCGGCCACCGTGACCTCCACCAGATAGTTGTGACCATGAGGCCTGAAGCACGGCCCGTAGACGGCGCGGTTCTCCGCCTCGGAGAGCGCCGGGCTCGCCAGCCGGTGGCCGGCGCTGAGGTGATAGCTCCGGGTCAGCGTCACTTCATCACGGGCCATAGTACTCCACGTGGAAGGTCGGATCCTCCCAGAGCCGGATCCGCCACAGCCGATCGGGCCCGAGCTTCGGGCCCAAGAGATCCCAGATCGTGCGCGCCAGGTTCTCCGTGGTGGGGATGACGCCCGAAAAGAGGGCATCGTCGTTCAGGTCAGCGTGGTCGAAGCGCTGGATCACCGCCTCTCCGACGACCCGTTTCAGCTCGGCCAGGTCCATCACCATCCCGGTCCGCTCATCCACGGCGCCGCGGATCGTCACTTCCAGGGTGTAGTTGTGGCCGTGGACGGTGGTGAGGGCCCCGAAGGCCCGCCGGTTCTCCTCGGGGCTCCACTCCCGGCGCCAGTAGCGGTGAGCCGCCGAGAAGGTGAAGCGGCGGGTGGCGTAGACCGGTCCTGCTCCGGGCTCGCTCATGGAACCCTCACGGCCTCGAGAAACCGTTCCGCGACCCGCGGCGAGTCGAACTCCGCGGCCCACCGGCGCCCGGCTTCTCCGTACTCCTTCCGACGGGCCGCGTCTGTCAGGACTTCCTCGAGCGCCGCCGCCAGCCGCTCTGGACTCCGCGGCTCGACAAGGATCCCAGCCACGCCGTCAGGTACCACCTCGGGGACGGCGGCCGCGCGGCAGGCGACGATCGGCAGGCCCGCGGCCATCGCCTCGATGAACACGATCCCGAACCCTTCCTGGACGCTCGGCAGGCAGAAGCAATCCGCGTTCACGTACTCCTCCGCGAGCCGGCTCCGGGAGACCTCCCCCAGAAACTCGACGGTCCCGCCGAGGCCCAGTTGGGCGCGGAGCCGAACCAGCCGCGGGTGCTCGGGCCCGCTCCCGACGATGCGCACCTGGAGCTCGGGCACCCGGGCGCGGAGCCGGTGCGCCGCCTCCAGGAGGTCCTGGATGCGCTTCCGCGGGTACATGCGCGCGACACAGAGCACCGTCCGCCGGTCGGCGGGCCGTCGGGGCGCCCGCGCGAAGCGCACCTCCCACTCGGCGAGGTCGATGGGCTCGGGAACCATCCTGATCTTCCCGGCCGTTACCCCATACTCGCGCCGGACGACCTCTGCGCAGTAGCGGCTCGTCACCAGAACGGCGTCGGCCCGGGCCACGTTCTTCCCCTCCCACCCCGCCTGGACCGACAGGAGCGTGCGGATCCATCCCCGCTCGTTCCGGAGCTCGTCGGCGATGACGCCCTTGAGGCTCGCGACGAAGGGGATCCGGCGCCGGCGCGCCCAGAGAAACCCGTCGAGATCGAAGCCGACCGCGAGGTCCGCACGGGGCGGGGCCAGACGCAGGCCGGCGTTGTAGAGCCAGCGGTCGAGCGTGTGAAAGCCCGAGCGGAAGCGGAGGGGACGGATCTCCACCGCGTGGCCCAGCTTCGCCAGCGCGCGCTCCAGCTCCCGGATGCCGACGAAGGTCCCGCTTCCCTCGGTCGGGGTCAGCGGGGTCGAGGTGAGGAACGCAAAACGCACCTACCGTCCTTCGAACCGCGGTGGGCGCTTCTCCAGGAAGGCGCGCGTCCCCTCTTTGTAGTCCTCGCTCTCGAAGGCCTCCAGCGCGAGCCGGCGGATCTCGGCCTGCCGGCCCACCCCGCCATCCTCGAGCGCGGACTCGATGATGACCTTGGCGCCGCGCACCGAGAGCGGCGCGTTGGCCGCCACCTTCCGGAGGTAGTCGTAGGTGTAAGGCTCCAGCTCATGACCCGGAAGCAGCCGGTTTACGAACCCGATGGCGAAGGCCTCCTGGGCCTCCAG
>JACQRS010000200.1 GCA_016206385.1 Candidatus Rokuibacteriota bacterium
GCCCTGGACCATCCGCGGGCACCCGGCGCGACCGAGGAGGCCCTTGACGACGACGGCGACGGAGAGTCCGGGGGCTCGGTCAGCCGCATGGAGCGCCGCGCACAGCCCCGCGCCGCCGGCGCCCAGGATTAGGATGTCGCTCTCAATCGTCTCCACGGAAGCGCACTGACACTCTTTCGTGAGCCGGCGCGCCTCAGGCCTCGCCGGGCTCAAGGACGTTAAGGCGGGAAAAGTAGGCGCGGTAGAACCCGCGGTCTCGCGTGAGCAGACGCTCGGCCTGAGAGAAAGCGTGAGCGCCAATCAGGAAATCTGCGACCACCCGGCCCCGCCGCCCGCCGCGGCTCCGATACGCCCGCCACGCCGCGCTCGCCGCAAGGGCGGCCTTGAGCTCGATCGCGCTGAACTCGATCCCGAGCCGGTTCATGGCTTCCTCCGCCGCCGCGGGCGTGGGGAAGAAGCTCGCCACTTCTGCCCACACCACCTCGCATGCCACGACGCGCCCCTCGGTCAAGCAGGACCGGAGAAGCTGCTTCGAATCGGGCCCGAACCGTGAGTCCGCCCCAAAGACATCCAGCAGGACGCTCGTGTCAACTGCCGTGATCACACCGCGTCCGCCGCACCGCGCAGAGAGGTGATGAGCCGGTTCGTCGGACGCCCGAGCTTGAGAATCCCGTACACGCTCTCCACCGGATCTTCCGGCGTCGCTTTGGTGGCCACCAAGCACCCCCGCTCTTCCCGGAAGTCCAGGACGTGCCCCGGACGGATCCCCAGCCGGTCGCGGAGTGGCTTCGGGATCGTGACCTGGCCTTTTTCCGAGACGGTTGTTTTCATACCAATATGGTAGGAATTCCTACTAACTCTGTCAAGGACGTGGTTTTTATTGGATGGCGGTGTCCGCCCGGATGAGAACGGACCGCGGGATCGTCAGCCCGAGCGACTTAGCGGTCTTGAGGTTGATCATTAGCTCGAACTTGGTGGGCTGCTCGACGGGCAGGTCGGCCGGCTTCGCCGCTTTGAGAATCCTATCGACATAGTTCGCGGCCCGCCGGTACTGGTCAACGACATCTCCGCCATAAGACATGAGACCTCCCGACAGGACGTACTCCCTCAGCCCGTACATTGCCGGGAGCCGGTTCTTCGCGGCGAAGTCAAGGATACGCGTTCTGTTGAGGGTCATGAGAGGGTCCTGAACCACGATCAGAGCACCGAGACGTTCCGCCACGATCTTGGCGAATGCGACGTCGAAGTCATCGGCGACTCGCACCTCAAACGTCTGAAGCGCTACGCCTACGGCGCGGGCCGCAACTCTCATCGCGGTAATAATGGGTGGCGCGGCCGGGTTGGTCGGATTCCACAGGACCGCCATGCGCGCCACCTTCGGGGCAGCCTCTTTGAGGAGCTCCACCCATTTCTCGCCAAAGCGTTCACCATACTGGGCAGATAACCCGGTGAGGTTTCCGCCAGGTCGAGCCAAGCCGGCCACCAAGCCGGACCCGACCGGATCTGCCACGCCAACCATCACGATCGGGATGGTCTTCGTAGCCTCCTTGGCGGCCCGCGCGGCCGGTGTGGTCGATGCGAGGATGACATCGACCCCGAGCTGCACCAACTCGGCCGCGAGAGCGGGGAGTCGATCGAACTTCCCTTCGGCCCAGCGGTACTCCATTGCGATGTTCTGCCGTTCCACGTAACCGAGCTGACGCAGCCCTTGTTGGAAACCTTCGAGGTACGGTGAAACGGAGGTGCGGGAGCCCGCCGCGAGAACGCCTATCTGCTGGACTTTGCCCGCCTGCTGAGCGTCGACTGCGAGCGGCACCAGGAGGGTGGCGCGGGCAAGCGTGATGATGAGCGCGGTGGTGCTGAGCCTCACAGTCGCATCAGGGGGCGCGCTGGCAGAGGATGTTGAGCAACGCCTGCTGGCCCTCACGCACAGCCGCGAGCCCTCGCTGGAGCGCGGGCGTCACCTCGCGGGGATCCTCCACCCGCTCCCCGTAGCCGTCGAA
>JACQRS010000190.1 GCA_016206385.1 Candidatus Rokuibacteriota bacterium
AATAGCCGCGATGCTGCCGAAGACCGACATCGGGCCGCGCCGCCGTTCAGGCGCCGCGTCGGGGCCGCGGTCGCTCGTGATGTGGGCCGCGCTGGCCCTGTGCTGGGCGAGCGGTGCCCGCGCCCAGGGGTTCGGCGGCACCGTGGCCGACATGCTGGTGCGCGGCGACAGCCTCCTGGCGCAGAAACGGCCGAACGAGGCGATCATCCAGTACCAGGAGGCGCGCACGCTCTGCCCCACGCCCGCCGAGATGGTGCAGTCGCTGCAGGGGGAGGCACGGGCCAGGCTCCAGCTCGGGCAACCCCTACCGGCCGCCGGCCTGATGGAGGAGGCGGCCACCCGCCATCCCGACGATCCGCGCGCCGCCGACCTCCTGTTCGGCGCCGGGCAGGCCCGCAAGGGCGCCGGGGAGCTGGACAGGGCCATTGACCTAATGTCCCGCGCTCTCGAGAGGTCCCCGACGCCCGACGTCCTCCCCCTGGTGAAGTTCCAGCTGGCGCAGGCGCTCCGCCTGCGGGCCAGGCCGGTGGAGGCGGTCGAGGTCCTGAAGGATTTCGAGTCCGCCTTCCCGAACCATCAGATCCTCCCCAACGTGCTCTACACGCTGTCCCTCATCAACCACGATCTCGGGAAGCTGGAGGAGTCGGAGGCAGGCTACCGATCCGTGATGAAGCGCTACCCGGGAACGCCGGCCGCCATCGAGGCGCACTTCGAGATCGGCGCGGTCCTGGCCGACCGGGGGCGGAGGGCGGAAGCGGCCGACTTCTACAGGAAGTACGTCGCCTTCAATCCGGTGTCGCCGGTGGCCGCGGCGGCGCTGGAGCGGGCGGGAGATCTGCTCCTGCTGCGCTCCCCGAAGCAGAGCGTCGTGCTCTACGGCCTGGCGAGGGTCAAGGCCAACGCCAACCCGAAGCCACCGCTCGCGGACCTCGGATTGAGCCGCTGGCTGCCGGTGAAGAAGGCGCTGGCGGAGGCGCTGGCGCGGGTCTGGGTCCTGGCGATTGTCGTCGTCGCCGCCCTGGCGGCCGCCGTGCTTTTCGGCCGCTACGTGCTGCGCCGGCTGCGGAGGCGGCCGGACCCGCTGCGGGCCTGAGACGGGGAAGCCGGTCCGGGAGGCGGCGCGGCGCCCGGAGCGGCGGCGCTCCTCCTCAGTCGCCCTCGAAGGGGCGGGGAGGGGGCTCGTCGGTCCTGGCCGCCTTCTTGCGGGCTTCCTCGAACTTCTTCTCGAGGATCTCCTCGCGGTGGCGGGTCTCCTCCATGGCGCGGGCGAGCTTCTCCTCGGCCTCGCGGCGTTGCGCCTTGACCTGGCCGAGCGCCTCGTCCAGCGACTGATGCTCGCGGTGCTTGGGCCGTTCTTCGAGGAGGATCGATCCCGTCGCCGGGTCGATCACCAGGAGCGTGTCGCAGCACGGGCAGGTGATTCTCAGGGTCCTGGACATCGAGCGCCTCGAACCAGTCTATTCTAGCGCGAAGGAGCACCATGGGTAACGCACCGAAGAGCGCCTACGAAATCGCCCTCGAGAAACTGAGGCAGCGCGACCGGGAGCGGGGCGAGGAGGCCCCCGCCGCCCTGTCGGACGAACAGAAGGAGCGGATCGCGGAAATCCGGAAGGCGCATGAGGCCCGCGTGGCGGAGCGCGAGATCCTGTTCCGATCGGAACGTGCGAAGCTCCTGGCCGACCCGGAGGCGGCGGAGAAGCTGGCGCGGCTCGAGGAGGGGCACGCCGGGGACCGGCGCCGGCTCCAGGATCGCCTGGAGAGCGAGATCGCAGCCGCGCGCGCCGGAAAGGAAGCCCCGGGACGGAAGGCGGCCGGGGAAGGGGAACAGGCGCGAGGGAACAAGGGGAGCGGAGGGGGCGCGGGGAAGGGGCGCGGCGGCCGGAAGAAGGTCGCGGCGACCTGCGTCGCCATCGGGATCGGCCTGGGTCTGGCGGCCCCGGCCGGACGGGCCGCAACCACGCCATCCGGGGCGGGCGGCGGAGAGGTCATCGTCCTCAGGGCGGCCCGCCTCCTCGACGGGACCGACGCGCCCGTTCGGGAAAAGGTCCAGGTCGTGGTCGAGGGGGACCGGATCCGATCGATCGGCCCCGCCGCCCCCGTCCCCGCGAGGGCGCGGGTGATCGATCTCGGCGGGGCGACCCTCCTTCCCGGCTGGATCGACGCCCACACGCACGTCCTGCTGCAGGGCGATCCGACGGCGCGGTCCTACGAAGACCAGATCCTCAAGGAGTCGATCCCGCGCCGGACGATCCGGGGGGTGGCGGCGGCGCGGGCCGCGCTGCTGAACGGCTTCACGACGCTCCGGGACCTGGGGACCGAGGGGGCCGGGTACGCCGACGTGGCGATCCGCGACGGCATCGCGGAGGGGCACATCGTCGGCCCGCGGCTGCTCGTCGCGACCCTCGCCCTGGACATCACCGGCGCCTACCCTCTGGTCGGCTTCGCCCCCGAGTCACAGGTCCCGAGCGGCGTCCAGGTGGCGGACGGGCCCCACGCCGGCCGCGCGGCGGTGCGCGAGCAGATCAAGCACGGGGCCGACTGGATCAAGGTCTATTGCGACCGGGGCTACTTCGTCAACGAGGCGGGGCGCCTCGACAGCATCCCGACCTTCGATCCCGACGAGCTGGCGGCGATCGTGGACGAGGCGCACCGTCAGGGGCGCAGGGTCGCGGCGCACGCCATGGCGCCGAAGGGGATCGCCAACGCCCTGGACGCGGGAGTGGACAGCATCGAGCACGGCGTGGGGCTCGACGCGGCGTCGATCCGCCGGATGGCCGCCCGGGGGGTCTACTACTGCCCGACCCTCACCGTCACGCAATACGTCGCCCCGGCGCGCGCCGCCGAGGGGCGCGGGATCTGGGCGCGCATCCCCGACTTTCATCGCCGGTCCTTCGAGGCCGCGCTCAAGGGCGGGGTCAGGATCGCCTTCGGGAGCGATGCCGGAGGGTTCCCCTGGAGCACGAGCCAGGCGGAGGAGTTCCTCTGGATGGTGCGCTACGGCATGACGCCGGCGCAGGCGATCCGCTCCGCCACGACCGTGGCGGCGGCGCTCCTGGGCAGGGAGAACGAGATCGGGAGGATCGCCCCCGGCTACCGGGCGGACCTGGTGGCGGTGCCCGGGAACCCGCTGGACGACATCGATCTGATGCGGCGTGTCGGGTTCGTGATGGCCGGCGGGGTGGTCCACAAGCACGATTTGAGAGGTGGCGAGCAGGATGGCTGACGCACCTGGTCTCGTCCGCCGCAGGGACGGGCTATTTGGCCCCTCTCCAGAGCTTGTAACTTCAACGGTGGCTTCCTTGCGACTCTGTCGTTCCGCTGAGGAGGATGCGGGCTGAGGATCTTCTCTTCGAAGCCTGCTCTCTCTCTCACCGGCACCGCGGCGTTTAACCCGGAATCAACGGTCCATGAAGCCCTACTTATTAGCTTGAAATGGATCGTAGAACTTCGAAAGCTTGGCTCAAAGTGCCACCGCAAGCGTTCATCCATGACGGGGGACTTCCCACGGCAAACGAGAGCCAGAAGGTATCCGTTCCTTGCCTTCCTCTATGCTGAGGCGTATGACCGACGACGTATTTCCGCAAGAGGCGTTTGGAGATTACCCAACAGTGAGCGTCGAACGGCGAAACGCCGAGGCAGATCGCGTACTCGTAGTCCTGGTCCCGAATCTGCTGAAACTTGTAAACACCGCTCTCCCAGAGGGTCGAAAACTTGATCTCCATTCGGCGCCGTGCGATGACGCGATCAGCCTCTGAGTCTCCACTCGCGGTCACATCGAGTCCCTTTGCGGCACACCATCCAGAGACTAATTGTTCGCCGATCTTGCCAACTTGCCGTGAAGGACGGGAGCGGACCCAGGCGAAGGGGCTCCCAGCCCAGGGATCCGCGGCAGCTTGGGGGACATAATCCGACTTCAGGGTAGTTGCGATGGAAACGAGAATGCACACATCCGGATCAGTAATGGACCTCGGCACCACCGCACCCCCTTTCTCCCCTTACAATTTGCTGTCTGGATGAGGATCGGCACTGGCCCTCCAGCCGGCTAAAATTAGATCGGCGAGAACCGTGAATGAGGCGTACCTCTGACCATGGGCTAGATACGCAAGGTGCTGATACTCACGTACCAGCCGCTCGAACACAGGTCGAAGTTCCTCGGGGAGCCGCTTTTCGGCATCCCTATACCTTGGGTTCGCTGTTGGGTCAGTCGGTTGTTCCAACGGCCGGCCTCAGCTAGGGGTCGTGAACAAATGAGCTTGACGTTGGTCGAGTTCGGCGATTCGCTTAACGGCGATTTGGACCGCCTTGGGATTGTTGTCCACTAATAGGAACCGCCGTCCTAGTCGCTTCGCTACGACCCCGGTAGTTCCAGTACCAGCGAAGTAATCCAGCACCAGATCTCCTGGTTTGCTCGATGCCATGATGATCCGCTGCAAGAGACGCTCAGGCTTCTGAGTAGGGTAGCCGGTCCGTTCTGCACTATTGGTCGGTACGATAGTCATCCACCAGACATCTGTGGGGAGTTTTCCTTTGCTAGCCTTCTCTGGTCCGACGAGGCCGGGTGCCATATAGGGAAGCCGGTCAATCTCATCACGGTTGAACACCCACTCGTCGCTCTTTGCAAACCATAGTATGTTGTCGTGCTTCCGAGGCCACCGGTCGCGGGGTCTTCCTCCGTAGTCATAGGCCCAAACTATCTCATTCAAAAAGCGATGCGGCCCAAAAATCTCATCGAGAACCAGCCGTGCATAATGCACCGAATGGAAGTCCAAGTGAAGGTACAAAGAGCCCGTGCCTTTGAGAACACGGTGAGTTTCAACGAGGTGTCGGCGAAGAAAAAGAAGGTACTCGTCGAAGGGAAGATCGTCACGGTAGTTTAGGGTCGAGGTAACATGATACGAGTAGACACGGTCACCAAACCCCTTTCGCAGACGGTCACCGCTCCCCGTGCGGATCGTGTTGAGCGTCCGGACCTGACCCGTTCCGAAAGGCGGATCTACGTACACGAGATCCACACAGGCATCTGGCAGCTTGCGCAGGGCCTGCAAGGAATCCTCGAGGAAAACCCCCTCTTGGATACGAGAATCAGATTCAGATAATTTGCCCGCGCCGGGAGCACGATGTGCACTCGGCAGAGCCGTGTGTTGGTAGATCTCTCCTGACAACAGCTGTCCGGTCCCAACAACTCGCCGATTTGAATTGACGGCATCCTGGCGCTTTCGCGATCTCTTCGCGTGTCTATCTGAATTCTCGAGTGCCACTGGCATGGGGAACTCTCCTGGCTGAGGTTGGACGAGGTCATTTTTTCTGCGCGTGAAAGGTCTTGTGTCCTAGCGCGGCAGAGCCGCAACCAAACGGTTAAGGAAGAGAGGAGGGCATGACGCCTCTGCGGCATGATGGTGTTTCTGCGCACTGTCACGCCGACAAGGAGACGCCATGGACCGATTCATTGTGCACCATCGGGACCGGATCTTGGGCACGCTGGCGTGCTTCGAGCGGGTCATCTTCAAGGGGCACCTGCCGATGAGCCACCCAACGGGATTGGAGACCTTTTTCTCATCGTGGCTCGGCTTGAAGCTGAAGAAGTTCAAGGAGGTGGCTTTTCACCTCGCGGGCCGGCTCAAGGAGCACGTCCAAGCCGTGACTCAACAGGCGGGGCGGCCCTATCAGTACCTCGATCGGCTGGCGTGCGAGGAGGATTTCGGCCGCCAGATCGCTGCGCGCGACGGCGTGGCGCGGGGACTCATCTGTGTCTTCGGCGCCGTCGAGCCGGTGCAGGCGTTCCGCCTGGCCTACGGTGATGGACGTCCGCGGCTGTGCTCCGACTGGCGCAAGTGCCTGGTGCACTACTTTTACCTCCTTGACCCCGAGTTCGGCTTCATGCACGTCCGCCGCCCCACTTGGGTCCCGTTCACCATGCAGGTCCACGTCAACGGCCACGACTGGCTGGCCCGCCGCCTGAGCCGCCTCCGCCTGGTCTTCACGCGCGCTTGTTGCGAGCAAATGATCGGCCCGGCATTTCGATCTGGCACGATCAGTGCGAACTGCTAGTTGGTGGACATGTCCTAGATCCCAAGTAAATTGGGCCATGCGCGGACGAACATCTCGTGGAGGCGTGTGCGCGAGGCCCTCTAGTACGAGTACTGCCCAATGGAGTTCTGGCGCAGGTACGACGGGAACGGGACAGTGCTGGTGATCCTGAGTGCGTTCATGCGGCTGTCCAACGCGAACCAGCCGTACCAAGGCGGCGCCTGAGGAACCGATCTTCCCGTGGTGTGATCTTACGCTTGGATCACAGCCGCTCGCCTGCACACGAAGAAAGCCGTTCATTTCACGGCGTCGAAGATACCGGCCAGCTCCACCTCCGGGGTCGCCTCCGGGTGGGTCCCCAGCCGGGTGATCTCCTTCCCTTCCACCTTGACGATGATCGTGGGGATTATGGCGATGTTCTTGCCTTCCCACGGCCCCGGTTCCTTGCCGAAGTTCTTCGGCACCCCGATCAGGTTCGCCTTGATCTTCGTGTTCCTGGCCTCCTGGAGGACGCGCAGGAGCTTCGGCATGTACTCCTTGCAGTGGCCGCACCAGGTCGCGAAGTAGGCCTCGATCTCGACCGGCTTGCCGTACTTGTTGATGGCCGCGATCGACTCGGGGTGCGGGCTGTAGGCCTTCATACCCGCGCCGTACTCGGGACGGTCGGCGATGAGCCTGTCGATCTCGACGGGGCCGGTCAGCGGCGGGCGCATCAGCACCGGCAGGATGCGCACCTTCTTGTTCTCGGCGTTGAACTGGATAATCGGCCCGTCGATCGAGAAGGCGTAGGCGGCGCCGCCCGAAGGCAGATCCCGCACCTGGATCGTCCCTTCCACGCTCTTCATCAGGGCCCGCGGCACGGCGAAGATCTTCTTCGAGCCCAGATCCATCAATAGCCCGTCCTTGCACACCGGGATGTCAATGAGGAACTTGCCCCGCTCGTCCGAGCGGTAGAACTGCGCGTTGCTCGGATAGGACCCTTCGACCTCCACGGAGAAGTCGTAGGTCGGGCGGCAGGTCATTAGCCCGGCCTGGGCCGGGA
>JACQRS010000191.1 GCA_016206385.1 Candidatus Rokuibacteriota bacterium
GAGGAGCCCCCACGCCTTGAGCAGCGCCAGATCGCCCTCGGCCAGCCCGCGGGCGGCCCGGATCGCCTCGCCCCTGGCCAGCGTTTCCTGGCAGCGCTCGAGGAGCGTCAGCTCAGCCCGGTAGGCTTTCGGCTCGGTCCTGGCCGCTTTTCTCACGTGCTCCAGGCGGCGCTCGACCACATCCAGATCGGCCAGGAGGAGCTCGGTGTTGACGATCTCGGCATCGCGCCGCGGGTTGGGCTCGCCGGCCACGTGGGGAACCTGGCTGGCGGAAAAGCACCGGACCACCTGGAGCAGCGCGTCCACGCCCCGGATGTGGGACAGGAACTGGTTGCCGAGGCCCTCCCCGCGGCTGGCGCCCTCGACCAGCCCCGCGACGTCAACGACCTCCAGCGTGGCCGGCGTCACCTTCGCCGGGGAGAGGAGCCCGGCCAGCGCCTCGAGCCGCGGGTCGGGGACGGGGACCACTCCCTTCCTGGGCGCGAGCGTCGAGAAGGGGTACGGCGCGATGAGCGTGTCGGTGCCGGTCAGGGCGGCGAAGAGCGTGGACTTTCCCGCGTTGGGGAGCCCGACCAGGCCGCAGCTAAAACCCACCGGATTTCTCGGAGGGGAGCTACGCCCCCCTGCCGAACCTCCCCCCGAGATTGCGCGGGCCGGGTACCCGCGGCGAAGCCGTGGGTGCGCGCTCGAACACCCCGCGGGAGCATCGCGAAGAATTCCGGAACACGCTTCTCACCGGAAGAGCGGGGCGAGGACCAGCGAGACCACCGACATCAGTTTGATCAGGATGTTCATCGAGGGACCCGAGGTGTCCTTGAACGGATCGCCGACGGTGTCGCCGACGACGGCCGCTTTGTGGGAGTCGGAGCCCTTCCCCCCCAGGTGTCCGGCCTCGATGTACTTCTTGGCGTTGTCCCACGCCCCGCCGCTGTTGGCCATCATGAGGGCGAGGAACACTCCCACGAGCGTCGCCCCGGCCAGGAGGCCGCCGAGCGCTTCTTTGCCGAGGATGTAGCCGACCACGGGCGGGATCACCACCGCGGAGAGCCCCGGGGCGATCATCTCCTTCAGGGCCGCGCCGGTGGCGATCTCCACGCACCGCGCCGTGTCGGCCTTGGCCTTGCCCTCCATGAGCCCGGAGATCTCGCGGAACTGGCGGCGGACCTCCTGGACCATGCCGAAGGCCGCGCGTCCCACCGCCTTCATCGTGAGGGCCGCGATGAGGAACGGCATGATCCCCCCGAGAAAGAGGCCGACGATGACCTTCGCGTCGGTGAGGTCGATGCTCTTGAGCCCCACGCTCTGGGTGTAGGCGGCGAAGAGGGCCAGCGCGGTGAGCGCCGCCGAGCCGATGGCGAAGCCCTTGCCGATGGCCGCGGTGGTGTTCCCGAGGGCATCCAGCCGGTCGGTGATCCTGCGGGTCTCGGGGCCCAGGTGGGCCATCTCCGCGATCCCGCCCGCGTTGTCGGCGATGGGGCCATAGGCATCCACGCTCATCGTGATCCCGATCGTCGCCAGCATGCCGACGCCGGAGAGCGCGATCCCGTAGAGGCCGCTGGTCTGATACGCCACCATGATGGCGGCGCAGATGGTGACGACGGGAAGGGCGGTGGATTCCATCCCGACCGCGAGACCGGTGATGATGTTGGTGGCCACTCCGGTCTGGCACGACTCGGCGATGTTCCTGACCGGCTTGCCCGACGTGTAGATCTCGGTCAGGAACCCGATCCCGATCCCGGCGACGAGACCGGAGAGGATGGCCCAGAACGGGCCCCAGCCGAGGCCGAAGTCCTGAACGACGACGACGGCGGCCACCGTGAGCAGGACCGCCGCGACGATCGTGGCGTACCGCAATGCGGCCTGGGGGTCCAAGCGCTGGAGCCATCCCATGGAGATCACGCCGAGCGCCGAGGAGACCAGGCCGGCCATCACGATCACGATCGGCAGCGCCATCCACCGGGCGGGGTCGGGGAGGGTGGCGCCGATGGCGATGGCGGCCACCACCGAGCCCACATAGGACTCGAAGAGGTCCGCCCCCATTCCGGCCACGTCCCCCACGTTGTCCCCGACGTTGTCGGCGATCACAGCGGGATTTCGAGGGTCGTCCTCCGGGATGCCAGCCTCGACCTTCCCCACGAGGTCTGCCCCCACGTCGGCTGACTTGGTATAGATTCCCCCTCCGACGCGCGCGAACAGCGCGATGGAGGAGGCGCCCATGGCGAAGCCGTTGATCACCAGCGGGTCCCGGAAGAGCAGGTAGTAGATCCCGAGGCCGAGGATGCCCAGGCTGGCGATCGAGAGCCCCATCACCGATCCGCCGTAGAAGGCCACCGAGAGCGCCCGGTCGCGCCCGGCCTCCTTCGCGGCGTTGGCGGTCCTGACGTTGGCCTTGGTCGCGGCCTTCATGCCGAAAAACCCGGCGAGCATGGAGCAGACTGCTCCAGAGATGAACGCCAGGGCGGTGAAGGGGTGGATCGCCCAGGCCAGCAGGACGGCGACGCCGGCGATGAACCACACCAGGATCGAGTACTCCTTGCGCAGGAACGCCATGGCGCCGGTCTGAATCTGGCTGGAGATCTCGACCATCGCGCCGCTGCCGTGGGGCTGGCGCACCACATAGCGGTACACGACGAAGGCCATCGCGAGCCCGAGGAGGCCCAGGACGGGAGCGAGCGGGACCCAGGTCATCGAGACACCTCCGATGCGTTCCGCGACGGGGCGGATTCCAGGAGCTTCAGCACCCGGTCGGCGGCCTCCGCGCAGGCGGACTCGATGAGCGGCAGCTCCTCGGGGAGGAAGCGGGAGAGCACATGGTCCACCACCTCGTCCTTGGAGGAGGGTCGCCCGATTCCCACCTTGACGCGGCGGATGGCCTCGGTGCCGAGGCTCTCGATGATGGACTGGACGCCCTTGTGCCCGCCGTGGCTCCCCTTGAGACGGACGCGGACCTTGCCCAGCGGGAGATCGATGTCGTCGTACACCAGGATCAGGTCCGCCGCGGCCAGGCGGTAACGCTCGAACTCGCGGAGGAACCGCTCGACGGCCTGTCCGGACTCGTTCATGTAGCTGGCGGGCTTGAACAGGA
Organism: Candidatus Rokuibacteriota bacterium; assembly: GCA_016206385.1. Classification (GTDB taxonomy): domain Bacteria; phylum Methylomirabilota; class Methylomirabilia; order Rokubacteriales; family CSP1-6; genus JACQWB01. Next base: position 3,086 of record JACQRS010000191.1, read on the forward strand.
GCAGCGCGTCAGCCCCGTAGACCCCTTCGGCGATTTGCCCGAGCCGCCGGACCGGGCGAAAGCCGGTCAGGAGGCTGCGCCGCTCCTGGAGCAGCCCAACGAGCCGGTCCAGCACGCGGTGGCCGATGTTGTGGCGGGTCCCTTGGTACTTCGCCCCGGGGTTGCCCAGCCCCACCACCGCCTGGGCCACAGCCTACTTCGTCTCCTCCTCCGGCTTGGGCTTCCGCTCGGTGACGACCTCGGGCTCCGTCGGCGCAACGGGCGCCGCTGCCGGGACCTCCTCGGCCATCGGCGGCGCCACGGTGGCTACCGCCTGGTTGGGATCGTTCAGGATCCGGACGCCGGGCGGCGGCGTGAGCATGGCCACTGTCAGCACGTCGCCGATCCGAAGCGCCGAGACGTCCGCGTCTATCCGCTCCGGAATCTGGCCGGGCAGACAGGAGACCTGCACCTCTCTGAGGATCATCGCCAGGATCCCGGATTGCTCCTTGACCCCAGCGGGTTCACCCACGGGGTGGACGGCCACAGTCACGGTGATGGCCTGATCCATGGCGACCTCCTGGAGGTCCACGTGGAGCAGGCCGTCGGTGACCGGGTCGATCTGGAGGTCCCGGATGATGGCGGTCCGTGTCTCGCCGTCCTCGGCGAACCGGAGCGTCAGGAGCTGGGTGCTTCCACCGTGACCGTGGGTGACCTTCAGGATGTCGGTGGGGTTCACCGCGACCGACGCGGAGGCGCGTCTGCCGTAGAGCACCGCAGGGATCAGGCCCCGGCGGCGGAGGCGCTTGGCGACCTGCTTGCCGGTCCCCTCGCGCCGCTCAATCGTGATCTCGCGAAGTTCCATCGACAACTCCTCTTTCACTCGGAGGGGGGCTTCGCCCCCCTACGCTCGCCTTCGGCTCGCGCTCTCCGCGGTCTCGCTCTCGCGAGAACCGCTCCGCGTGCCGAAACCTCCCCCCACGGGTTGCGCGGGCGGAGCCCGCGCTCGACAGGCCTTAGACGAAAAGGGTCGAGACCGACTCCTCGACGTGGATCCGGCGGATGGCCTCGGCCAGGAGATTCGCGACAGAAAGCACGGTGATCTTGGGGATCCGCTTCTCCGGAGTGAGCGGGATGGAGTCGGTCACGATGACCTCCTCCAACGGCGAGCCCTCGATCCGGGCGATGGCCGGACCCGACAGCACCGGATGGACGCCGCAGGCCAGGATCCGGCGCGCGCCCTCCCGTTTGATGGCGTCCACGGCCTGGATGAGGGTCCCCGCCGTGTCGATCATGTCGTCGATGATGATGGCCTCGCGGCCCTTGACGTCCCCGATCAGGTGCATGAAGAGGGAGACGTTGGTGCCCTCGCGCCGCTTGTCGATGATGGCCAGCCCCGCCTTGAGGCGCTTGGCAATGGCGCGGGCCCGCTCCACGCCGCCGGCGTCGGGCGCCACCACAACGGGCTCCTGGAGGCCCTTCCGGCCAAGGTACTCGATCAGCACGGGCGCCGCGAAGAGATGGTCCACCGGGATGTTGAAGAAGCCCTGGATCTGGCCCGCGTGGAGGTCCAGGGCGAGGACCCGGTTGGCGCCCGCTGCTGTTACCAGGTCGGCGACCAGCTTGGCCGAGATCGGGACCCGCGACTGCGCCTTTCGGTCCTGTCGGGCGTAGCCGTAGTAGGGGAGCACCGCGGTGATCCGTTGGGCCGAGGCCCGCTTCAGCGCGTCCAGCATCACCAGCAGCTCCATCAGGGTGTCGTTCACCGGAGGACAGGTGGGCTGGATCACGAAGACGTCGGCGCCGCGCACGTTCTCGTTGATCTGGACGAAGACCTCGCCGTCCGAGAAGCGCGAAACCTCGGCGTCGGCCAGGCCGGTTCCGAGCTGCCGCGCGATGGCCTCGGCCAGGGGCCGGTTCGCGTTCCCGATGAGCAGCTTCAGCTCGTACGCCATCACCCTCTCCCTTCGCCCCGCGCCGGCCCGAGCCCTCTGCCGGAGGGGCCTGGCCCCTGACGGGCACCCTTCGATCGGAAATTATTGGTTGGGGCGGGAGGATTCGTACCCCCGAATA
>JACQRS010000189.1 GCA_016206385.1 Candidatus Rokuibacteriota bacterium
CCCTCGGCGCCCAGGCCGGGCTCTGGGAGAGCGCCTCGGTGCGGGTCCATCCCACCGGGGTGGTGACGGTGTACACGGGCTCCCACGCCCACGGCCAGGGGCACGAGACGACCTTCGCCCAGCTCGTGGCCGATGACCTGGGGATCCCGATGGAGCACGTGGAGATCGTCCACGGCGACACCGGAGCGATCCCCTTCGGCATGGGCACCTACGGCAGCCGGAGCGCCGCCGTGGGCGGGAGCGCCATCCACGTCAGTCTTCAGAAGATCAAGGAGAAGGGGCGCCGGATTGCCGCCCACCTCCTCGAGGCCGCCGAGGGCGACGTGGTCTTCGAAGAGGGCAAGTTCTTCGTCAGGGGCTCGCCGGACCGGTCAAAGGCGTGGGGCGAAGTGGTGCTGATGGCCTACCTGGCCCACAACCTCCCGCAGGGGATGGAGCCCGGGCTCGAGGCCACGAGCTTCTTCGATCCTCCCAACTTCACGTTCCCCTTCGGTGCCCACATCGCGGCGGTTGAAGTGGATCCCGAGACCGGAAACGTGAAGATCCTGCGCTACGTGGCGGTGGCCGACGTCGGGAGAGTCATCAACCCCATGATCGTCGACGGCATGGTGCACGGCGGCATCGCTCAGGGCATGGGCCAGGCGCTCTGGGAGTGGGGCGCGTACGACGACAACGGCCAGCTCCTGGCCTCCACGATGATGGAGTACGCGCTCCCCAAGGCGGACCAGCTTCCCATGTTCGAGACGGACCGGACCGTGACCCCCTCACCGGTGAACCCGCTCGGCATCAAGGGGGCGGGGGAGACCGGGACCATCGCCTCCACTGCGGCGGTCGCCAACGCGGTGATCGATGCGGTGGCGCCGTTCGGGATCACCCACGTTGATCTGCCGCTCACCCCGGGGCGGGTCTGGGCTGCGGTCCAGGCCTCCAAGGGCAAGCGATAAACGGGAGGGGACAGCCATGTATCCGGCCCAGTTCGATTACCACACCCCGTCCAGCATCCAGGAGGCGATCTCGCTCTTGACGCGCCTGAAGGACGACGCCAAGCTCCTGGCCGGCGGCCACAGCCTGGTCCCGATGATGAAGCTCCGCCTGGCCCAGCCCAAGCACCTGATCGACCTGAGAAAAGTCCCCGGGCTCTCCGGCATCAAGGAGCAGGGCGGTGCCATCGCTATCGGCGCGCTCACGACCCACTACCAGGTTGAGTCCTCCGCCCTCCTGAAGCAGAAGTGCCCGATCCTTCCGGAGACGGCGGCACAGATCGGCGATCCGCAGGTGAGGAACATGGGCACGATCGGCGGAAGCGTGGCCCACGCCGATCCCGCAGCCGACTACCCGGCAGCCGTCGTCGCACTGGGCGCGGAGCTGGTCGCTGAGGGGCCCAAGGGTAGGCGGGCTATCAAGGCGGACGATTTCTTCAAGGGACTTCTCACCACTGCCATTCAACCAGATGAAATTCTTGTCGAAATTCGCTTCCCATCCTGGCCGGCCGGAACCGGGATGTCGTACATGAAGTTTCCCCACCCGGCGTCGCGGTTTGCCGTGGTTGGAGTTGCCGCGGTCGTAACCGTTGACGGCAAGGGCGCCTGCTCCAAGGCTGGGGTCGGGATCACCGGGGCGGGCACCAAGGCGGTTAGGGCGAAGGGAGTGGAAGCAGCGCTGGCGGGGAAGACCTTGGATGCGGCGACCATTCAGGCCGCGGCAGAGAAGGCGGCAGACGGCGTCGATGTCCAGGATGACCCTCTCCAGGGATCAGTGGAGTACAAGACCCACCTCCTCAAGGTCTACTGCCGCCGCGCCCTCGAGGCGGCCCTGGCGCGCGCTAAGAAATAAGCTCCGACGCTTGTCGAAGGCCGGATCATTGGCCAGGAGCCTGAACACGGGTTCCTGGCCAATGAGTTTTTGGCCCCGTGCCAGCCACTCAACGCGATGGGGAGTGACCGAGACCCGTTTGTGAGCCGGAACCTGCGCCACAATGCCCTGGCGCTGGGCGCCGACTTCGGGCTCTTCCTCGTGGGGTTGTCGTTTGCGTCGCAGTCCACCATTCTGCCAGCGTTTGCCGCCCACCTGGGCGCCCCGAGCGTGATCATCGGCGCGATTCCTGCGGTGATGACGGTGGGCTGGTTCCTGCCGTCACTGTTCATCGCGGGGCACACCGAGACGCTCCCGCGGAAGCTTCCCTTCGTCCTGCGCTACACCATCTGGGAGCGGGCGCCGCTGTTGGTCCTGGCGCTGGCGGCCTTCTTTCTGGCCGACCGGGCGCCCGCGCTGACCCTGGCCCTCCTGTTGGTCATGCTCCTCGTTATCACCGGTGCGGGTGGTGCGCTGATGCCGGCGTGGATGGACATCGTGGGACGCGCCATCCCGATGGCTCTCCGGGGGAGGTTCTTCGCGGTGGCGAGCCTGCTGGGAAGCGGCGGTGGGGCCGTCGGCAGTGTGGCGACGGCGTACGTTCTGGCCGCTCTGTCGGCACCGGCCGGCTACGGCGTCTGCTTCCTTCTGAGCGCCTTCTTCATGGGACTCTCGTACATTGCGCTGGCGTTGACCCGCGAGCCGCCGGCGGGGGCGGCGTCGGCTCCTGTGCCGCTCCGCAGATACCTCTCGCGGATTCCCGCCCTGCTCTCGCGGGACCGTAACCTCCGATGGTTTCTTGCCGCGCGCGCCTGCGGCGTCATCGGTGTCATGTCGAGCGGCTTTTACACCGTGTACGCGCTGCGCGCCTATGCCGCTCCCGCCTCGCAGGTTGGCGTGTTCACGACTGTCCTGCTGGCCGGTCAGGCAGCCGGAACCGCGGTGCTCGGCTGGGTCGCCGACCGGGCCGGTCACCGGGTCGTCATCGTGGCCGGCGTGGCCGCCATCGTGGCTGCCAACGTCGTCGCGCTGGTCGCGCCATCGCTCGACGCGTTCAACCTGGTGTTTGCCCTTCTGGGTGTGTACGTCGCCGCCATGAACGTTTCCAGCTTGAGCATCCTCCTCGAGTTCGCCCCGACAGCAGCCGAGCACCCCACATACGTGGGCCTCGGAAACACGCTGCTGGCCCCGGTCATGTTCTTCGCGCCGCTGGTGGCCGGGGTCATGGTGGATGCGCTGGGGTTTGGATCCGTTTTCGGCGTCGCCGCCGCATTTGGCGCGACCGCTCTTGGCCTGCTGCTCGGGCGGGTGCGCGATCCCCGCCACGAGCGCGCCATGGGTCGATAACGGTCGGTGCCGCATGATCTGCGGGGTCGTCCTGGCCGCCGGGCTCTCGCGCCGAATGGGTCGAGCCAAGCTCCTTCTCGACTGGGACGGGCGGCCGGTGATCCGGCTGGCTGTCGAGCAGGTCAGGGCGGGCGGCGTGGATGAGCTGATCGTGGTCATCGGCTCGGAGGGTGAGGCGATCCGCAACGCGCTGGCAGGCCTCCCGGTTCGCTTTGCCCGGAATCCCAAGCCGGAGGCCGGGCAGGGGAGCTCGATCGCCTGCGGGGTCGAAGCCCTCCCCGCCGAGGCGACGGCTGTGCTGATTGCGCTGGGAGACCAGCCCGTGCTTTCCCCGGAGGTAATCCCGCGGATCCTCCAGACCTTCTGGCAGACGAACAAGCCGATCGTGGCGCCCGTCTACCGCGGCGTCCAGGGGAACCCGGTCCTCTTTGCGTCCTCCATGTTCGCGGAGCTCAGGGTGCTGACAGGTGACCGCGGGGCACGAGCGGTGGTGGAGAAGGACCCGGAGCGCGTGGCCCGCATCGCCTTCGATCTGCCGGTGCCGCCCGATCTGGACACCCCGGAGGAGTACACGCGCCTCCGCCCCGGGGGGAACCCGGTGTAAACTAGGGGTGGCCGATATCCGGCGACGAGGGAGCCATGCGCGACGAGATCCGAAAGATCCAGGAGCTGATGGAGGGGGCGGACTACGTGACCGACGCCCCCATCGCCACCTCTGTCCACCTGGCCATGACGCTCAGGAAGCCGCTCCTGATCGAGGGCCACGCGGGGGTCGGAAAGACGGAGGTGGCCAAGGTGCTGGCCCGGATGCTGGGGACCAACCTGATCAGGCTCCAGTGCTACGAGGGGCTGGACCAGGCCACCGCGCTCTACGAGTGGAACTACCCGAAGCAGCTCCTCCGGATCAAGCTGGAGGAGAAGACCGAGCACACCCCCGAGCAGAAGGAAGCGGCCATCTTCTCAGAGCCGTTCCTCCTGAGGCGGCCGCTGCTCCAGGCCATCACCCAGGACGGCCGGCCTCCCGTTCTTCTCGTGGACGAGTGCGACAGGTCAGATGAAGAGTTTGAGGCATTCCTCCTGGAGGTGCTCTCGGACTTCCAGGTGACGATCCCCGAGATCGGCACGATCAAAGCGACTCACCCCCCCTACGTCGTGCTCACCTCCAACCGCTCCCGCGAACTCTCCGACGCGCTTCGCCGCCGCTGCCTCTACCTCAGGATCGACTACCCGTCCTAAGAAAAGGAAGTGCGGATCGTCCAGCGGAAGGTGCCCGGGATCAACGAGCGGCTGGCCC
>JACQRS010000021.1 GCA_016206385.1 Candidatus Rokuibacteriota bacterium
AGCCAGCCCCGGAGCGTCAGGATGGCGAGGAAGACCTGCGTGTACCCGACCTCTTGAAACCAGAGCCAGTCCGTGTAGAGCGGGATGAGCTGGGCCCCGAGCCCCAGGACGAGGACGATGAGGAGCAGCCAGAAGGCCGGGGAGGCGCGGCGTGGCATGGGCGGGTCAGGTCCCGTGAGTCCAGGAGGAGAGGTAGGCCTCCTGGTCGGGAGTCAGCTCGTCAACCTGGATGTCCATGGAGGCAAGCTTGAGCCGCGCGATCTCTCGGTCGATCTCCGCTGGCACGGGGTAGACCCCCTTCCCCAGCCTGGCGCCGTGCCGGACCAGGTACTCGACGGAGAGCGCCTGGTTGGCGAAGCTCATGTCCATCACGGCGGCCGGATGCCCCTCCGCCGCGGCCAGGTTGATCAAGCGGCCCTCGCCAAGCACGAACAGCCGGCGGCCCCCCGGCAGGGCGTACTCCTCCACGTACGGGCGCACGATCCGCCGGGACTGGGCCATGCCCCCCAGCGAGTCCAGGTCGATCTCGACGTTGAAGTGACCGGCGTTGGCCAGGATGGCGCCATCCTTCATCCTCGCGAAGTGCGCCTTGCCGATCACGCTCCGGTTGCCCGTCACAGTGACGAAGAGGTCGCCGACCTCGGCCGCACGCGACATGGGCATCACCCGATAGCCGTCCATGACGGCCTCCAGGGCCCTTAGCGGCTCCACCTCTGTCACGATGACGTGGGCGCCCATGCCGTGGGCTCGGGCCGCCAGGCCGCGCCCGCACATCCCGTAGCCAGCCACGACGACGGTCTTCCCGGCCAGGAGGATGTTCGTCGCCCGCAGGATGCCATCGATGGTGGACTGGCCGGTGCCGTACCGGTTGTCGAAGAGGTGCTTCGTGTTGGCGTCGTTCACCGCGATGATGGGGTACGCCAGGACGCCCTCGCGTGCCATGGCCCGCAGGCGAATCACGCCCGTCGTGGTCTCCTCCGTCCCGCCGATCACGCCGGGGAGGAGGTTACGCTGGTCGCCGTGGAGGGCGGAGACCAGGTCGGCACCGTCGTCCATCGTGATCTGCGGCCGGCGGGCCAGCACCGCGCGGATGTGGCCGTAGTAGCGCTCGCGGGTCTCCCCCTTCTGGGCGTAAACTGGGATGTCCGACTCCTGGACCAGGGCCGCCGCCACATCGTCCTGTGTGGAGAGGGGGTTGGAGGCGCAGACGGCCACCTGGGCGCCGCCCGCCTTCAGCGTCAGCATCAGCATCGCGGTCTCGGTGGTCACGTGCAGACACGCCCCGATCCGGACGCCCCGCAGCGGTTGCTCCTTGTCGAACCGCTCCCGGATCTGGCGAAGGACCGGCATGGAGTGCTCCGCCCACTCGATGCGCAGGCGCCCCGCGGGGCTCAGGGAGAGGTCTTTGACGTCGTGCTCAGTCACGGAGGTGCACCTCTTCGCATCGCGCGCGAATCCGGGCGCGCCCGGTCGACGCGCGGGCGCCGCGGTCCGGGTATCGCCGCGCTTAGATTCCCGCGTCCTCGCGCAGGTCCTTGACCCGGTCGGTGCGCTCCCAGGTGAACTCGGGCTCGCTGCGCCCAAAGTGGCCGTACGCAGCGGTCTTCCTGTAGATGGGACGGCGCAGCTTGAGATACTTGATGATTCCCGCGGGCGTGAGCTCGAAGTGGCGTCGAATCATCTCCTCCAACTTCCCGCTGGGCACCTTGCCCGTTCCGAACGTCTGGATCATCACCGACACCGGGTCCGCCACGCCGATCGCGTACGCCACCTGGACCAGGCAGCGCTCCGCCAGGCCCGCCGCGACGATGTTCTTGGCGATGTGGCGCACCATGTAGCTCGCCGAGCGGTCCACCTTCGTCGGATCCTTTCCCGAGAAGGCGCCGCCGCCGTGCGGGCAGGCGCCGCCGTAGGTGTCCACCACGATCTTGCGACCGGTGAGCCCCGTATCCCCCATGGGGCCTCCCGTCACGAAGCGGCCCGTGGGGTTGATGTGGAAGACACAGCTCTTCGGATCGATCATGTCCGGGGGGATCGTGGGCAGGACAACGTGCTGGATGATCTCCTCGCGGATCTGCTGGAGCGACACGTCCGGGCCGTGCTGGGCGGCGATCACCACCGTCTCCACCTTCCGCGGCTTGTCGTCCGCGTACCGGACCGTCACCTGGCTCTTCCCGTCCGGCCGGAGCCAGCCGAGGACGCCCTGCCGGCGCACAGCGGCGAGCCGCATGACCAGCTTGTGGGCCAGCATGATCGGCATGGGCATAAGCTCGGAGGTCTCCGCGCACGCATAGCCCATCATCAGCCCCTGGTCGCCGGCGCCGAGCGCGTCCACTCCGAGCGCGATGTCGTGGGACTGCTCGTCGATGGCCGCGATGACGCCACAGGTCTCAAAGTCAAAGCCGTACTTGGCCCGGGTGTAGCCGACGTCGCGGATGGTCTCCCGGGCGATCCGGGGGATGTCCACGTAGCAGGAGGTTGTGATCTCCCCCGCCACCACCACGAGACCGGTGGTGAGCAGGCACTCGCAGGCCACCCGGCCGGTAGGGTCCTGCTCGATGATCGCGTCCAGAATCGCGTCGGAGATCTGGTCGGCGATCTTGTCCGGGTGTCCTTCGGTCACCGACTCCGAGGTGAAGAGATATTCCTCTCGCGCCATGGGCCCCCTCCGGTCTCGGATTTGTCTATACGAGTCACGTACTCTAGCACAGGGGCTGGGACGGCTCAAGCGCTATCGCCGTGATTTGGCCGCGCGGAGCCGCCGCTTAACCTCCTCGATGGCGGGCACCGGCCACGGATCCACGCCCCGGAGCAGCGCCAGGTAGTAGCTGACCCAGTCGCCCAGGTAGATCAAGGAGAGCAGGCGGGCCAGGCGCCCCCGCCCCCGGGGCCACACCTCCGTGACCCCGCCGGCGCTGGCTCTGATGAGCTCGCCGGTGAGGCGGACGCGAGTCGCGACGGCGTCGTCCTCCTCGGGATCGCGAAGAAACACGGCGTGGAACCCCGCCGCCAGCGGGTCCCGCCAGCCCTCGATCTCGTTGTGATCCGCTTCGGGGAGGGAGCCGTGGAAGGCGAGCAGCTTGGCAATCTCCTCGACCTCGGTTTTCCACCGGTAGGCAGCCACCGCGGTCAGGCCGCTACCGTAAATCACCGGGACCCGTCCGCGAAGCGCCAGCGCCAGCCGCTTGGCCTCGTTGTCGGCGTCGGCGCGTTCCGGGCCCAGCTCCTTGCCCATGAGCTCCAGCTCCCGAAGGGCCTCATCCCGCTCCGGCGCTTGAGCAAGGAGCAGACCGGCCGATTCCAAGAGGCCCAGCAGCGGGAAGAACAGGTAGCCGAGGGCCAGGCGAGGCAGGAGCCCGGCCGGAAGGCGCACCAGCGGGAGCCCGCGCTCCTGAGCCAGCGCGGCCAGGGCTCCGCCGCTCGTGAGCACCGCTGCCGTCGCGCCGCGGCCGAGCGCGGCCTCGAGCGTCGAGATCGTCTCTTCCGTCGCGCCGGAGTAGGACACGGCCACCACCAGTGTGCCCGGGCCGATCGAGGCTGGCGCTCCGTACCCGCGCCACACAGTCACCGGAACCGGCAGCCGGTCGCTGGCCAGGGCCGATACGAGATCACCGCAGACCGCAGAGCCGCCCATGCCCGCCACCACCACGTGACGGAGGCTGGCCCGCGAGAGCGGCGGTGAGGCGCTCAACGCCAGAGCTTGGCGGCACTGGGAGGGAAACTCGGCCAGGATGCGCGCTGCGCCGCGGGGGTCGAGCCCCTCGGTGTCCGCGAGGAACGGATCCCGGCTCATTCCGCGCTCTGCCCGACCTCCGACACCCGGAGGCTGACCTGCTCCTGCCACTCCTCCCCGGGGGTCAGCTGCACGGGCCAGTAGAGGAGGATGGCGGAGCCCTGGTAGATCCGTTCGAAGCCGGCCTCGGAGAGCGAGACGGTCTCCACCGGGGCCCAGCCCACGCGGGCCGGGCGATCCCACCTCAACTCGACCTCAGCACCCACCCACTCATCCACCAGCGAGAGGCTCAGGCGGTGATCGGCTTGCCCCCGGCTTCCCAGCGACGGCCGGCCTGGCAGCCGCAGGTATCGGCCCGGTGCCTCGCCGGCGGTGAGGGCGAGGTTCCACTGGACTCCCCAGCCGGCCCTCAGCGGAGCTTCTCCGCTCCAAGTCAGGCGATAGGTCGCCCTGAGCTCAGCCGCCGCTCCCCGGACCGAAACAATTTTCTGAACGATGAGAGGCCAACTATCAGGGTGTTTTATCAAAAATCCAACTGTGATCCACTCGCCAACCTCGCCCAGCGTCGTCTCCATCCTGGCATCTCCCAGGGTTACCAGGCCAAGCTCCCACGGGTGGAGCGGATCGGGAGTTCCCGTGTCCTGGAAGAGCCCGTCGAGAAGGCACGCGCGCCTGAAGCGATCGTAATCGAGAAAGGCGCCGAGCCCGGGCTCCTTGACGGCGACGCGCTCGTGGATCGTCTGGATCCGCCCGGGGTCCGCCGCCGCGGCGGCCTTGACCTGAGCGTGGTAGGCTTCGGGCCTGCGGGTCAGCACGTCAGCCAGGTCGATCCGCTTCGGCACGTACACGAGCTCGGTCAGGCTTCCGCCGGCATGCGGGTTCAGGACCAGTGACAGCGTCTCGGTGGAGATCGCCACCTCCTCCCGACCGTCGCCGTTCAGGTCCGTGTGGCTCCACCGGATCGAGGCGGGCTCTTCCGTCTCCCGGAGGAGCCGCTCGGCGGTGATCAGCGCGTGCTTGGTGGCGCGTCTGAGGTGCGGCAGGTAGATTCCCCCGAACACCCCGTGCCAGTAGGCATCGTTGCCCTGGCCCCTCCAGAGTTGGGTGCGCGCCGCGACGAGCCGCGGGTCGTCCGGCTGGCGCGCGAGCGCCGCCCGGATCCATCGGGACAGCCGAAGCATCTTCCAGTAGCAGTCGTTCGCTTCCGGGTACTTCACCAGGAAGTTTCGCCAGAAGCCGCCCCGCAGCCACGCTGCCGCCGCCTGCCCGCCCGGAAGCGACGCCAGCTGCTCGCGGGCCGACGCCAGCGCTTCGCCGGCGTCGGCAGGAAGCGCCCACTCGCTCATCTCAGCGTAGGCTGCCGTCGGGAGATAGATGCGGTCGGTGGGTGGGAACTGATCCAGATAGCGCGAGAACATCCCGAACCTGAGCCAGCCGGTACTGGTGAGCTGCCCGAAGAAGCGCGCGAGCCACCCGCCTGCGTAGACGTGCTGAGAAGTCCCAGGCCACACCCCGAACTTCTCACCATCGTCCACCAGGGTCATGGCCCGAGTCTGGCCGCGTCGCTCGGCCAAGAGCTCCAGCGTCCGCGCCGGCTCGGCGAATGGGACCTGGTAACGCAGGCGCCGGCTGATTGGGAAGACCGCCAGTGTCTCACCCTGCTCCTCGGTGAGATAGTAGCCGCCGAGCCGGTCTGGGTCGAGGCCCGCCAGCGCAAAGTGGCTGTCGTCCACCAGCACGTACTCGACGCCAGCTTCCCGCAGCGCCTTCGGAAGGTGAGGCTCCCACACCCGCTCGGCCAGCCACATTCCCCGGGGGTGCATGCCGAAGTGGCGCCGCAGAAACTCCGAGAGGTGCTGGATCTGGCCGACTTTGTCCCAGTCCGGGATGCTCGGCAGGATGGGCTCGTGGAACCCCCCTGTCAGCAGCTCGATCCGCCCCGCCTGGGCCAGCTCACCGAGGAGGTCGAAGGTGGCCGGCGCCCGCTCCTTGAGCCACTCGAGGAGCCCGCCGGACACGTGCACGTTCAGCGTCACCCCGGGGAACTGCTTTGCCAGCTCGAGAAACGGGTGGTATGCCTGCCGGCACGCTTCGGCAATCACCCCATCGAAGTTGCCGACGGGCTGGTGGTTGTGAACCCCGAAGAGGAAGTCCAGCTCGGCACTCACGGTCGCGCGATCAACGGTGCCGACCCGGGGGCGTGACAGCTCGCAGACGAGACCGGGATACCCCCCCGCCGCGGCCGGCCCTACTCACGGTAGAGATCCCGGTGGGTCACTGCGGGCGGCGTCCCCAGCCCCTCGAAGAACTGGCGGAGCTCCTCCACCAGGGCCACCGAGCGGTGCCGTCCGCCG
>JACQRS010000195.1 GCA_016206385.1 Candidatus Rokuibacteriota bacterium
GGATGGCGCTGAGCGCTCGCGCGCGAGCGCAAGCCTGACCTCAGCTGGACCGGTCTCCTACCCTCGGCGGGCGGCGGGGCGGAACGCGAGGTACGCCAGAGGCCCGGTCAGGGCGGCGGCGAGCCCGGCCATGGTTTGAGTGAGCCCGCTGGTGGCCATGGCGAGGAGCGCGAGCAGGCTCGGCACCACGACGACAAGAACAGCTCCCGGCAGCCCGCCCGGGACGACCCAGGGACGGTGAAGCGCCGGCTCGCGGAGACGAATCGCCAGAAACGCCCCGAGCTCGAACAGGAGCGCGATGGAGTAGAGCCAGACATCCAGCACCACCAGCTCGGTAAACGGTAGGAGGGCCAGGATGCTGTAGATCACGCTGGAGGCCACGACCGCCGCCCAGGGCGTCCGGTAGCGGGGGTGGAGCAACCCCAGCGAGGGCGGGAGCAGGCGGTCACGACTGAGGACGAAGGGAAGGCGCGAGTTGGTCAGGAGGTTGGAGAGGAACAGGCCGGCGGCGCTCAGAAGCGCCGCGGACGTGACCCATCCGGCGAGCCAGGGACCAGCGACCCGGGCGCCGACCTCCGACAGCGAGCCCGACGTCCAGCTCTCAAGCCTCGGCTCCGCTCCGAGCCCCACCGCGACGGGGATCAGATACGTCAGAACGACCACGGGGAGGGAGAGCCAGAGGGCGCGACGGTAGCTGGACTCGGGCGTCCGCGTCTCGCCGAGGCACGTGGTGGGGTTGTCCCAACCGGCGAAGTTCCACATCATGACCGCGAGGCCAACGCCGAGCCCTTCCGTCAGGCTCTTCCCCTCGACGGAGAAGGGAAGCCCGCTCAGCTCGCCCACCCGGCCGAGCCCCAGGGCGAGAAAGCCGACCACCGGCGAGAAGGCCAGCGCGCCCAGGACCACCGCGCTCCAGCCGACCAGGCGCACGCCGCGGATGTTCAGAAGAGTCAGGAGCCAGATGAAGCCCAGCGCGATGGACCAGCGGGCCACCGCGCCGATGTCGGGAAGCCAGCGGCCCAGATAATCGATGAACAGGACCGGATAGAGCGCCACATCCACGAAGCTCCCGACCCAGCTCCACCACGCCACCTGGAAGGCCCAGAACGGGCCGAAGGCGCGCTTGACCCAGCTCACGTACCCGCCCTCATCGGGAAGGGCCGAGCTGAGCTCGGCCATCGCCAGAGCCACCGGCAGGCTCCAGACCAGCGGGGTGACGATCAGGAGGAGGAGGGTGAGGCCGGGGCCGAAGGACGGGACCACGTCCTCGATCCCGTACGGGCCGCCGCTCACGTTGAAGAAGATGACTGCGGCCAGCGGCAGGAGGGAGAGTTCCCGCGGGAGCGGCGGGCCGGCGTTCACGCGCCCATCCCTTTTTGCCGGAGCATGGTAGCACGGCTTTCGCGGAGCTGCGGAAAAGGCTTGACCCGCTCAGGGAGAGGGTGGTAGCGAGAATCTCCATGGGTCGCCTCGGTGTCTGCCTCGGCGCGCTGCTCCTGATCCTGGTCGGGACCCCCGCGCGTTCAGCCCAGGACCTCCCGATCTTCGAGACCCATCTGCACTACAGCGAGAACTCCTGGAACAGTTACTCCCCGGAGGCGATTCTCGCGATCCTGGACAAGGCGGGGGTCATGCGGGCCCTGGTGTCCAGCACCCCCGATGACGGCACGCTCAAGCTCCACACAAAGGCTCCGACGCGCATCGTGCCGATCCTCCGCCCCTACCGGACCCGGCAGGACATGGCCACCTGGTACCAGGATCCGGCCGTTCTCGCATATGTGGAGGAGCGGCTCAAAAAAGGGATCTACAAGGGGATCGGCGAGTTCCACCTCTCCGGAGGCCAGACCGGCACCCCCGTGATCCGGCGGCTCGTCGAGCTGGCAGTCCAGAAGAACCTGATCCTTCACGCCCACTCTGACGACCGCGCCGTAGAGGAATTGTTTGCTCTCAACCCCAACGTGAAGATCCTCTGGGCTCACGCCGGGATGTCGGCAGGCCCGGACGTGGTGGGGAAGCTCTTGGACCGCTACCAGAATCTCTGGGTGGAGCTGGCGCTTCGGACCGATGTGGCGCCGGGCGGCAGCCCCGACCCGGCCTGGCGCGCCCTCTTCCTCCGCCACCCGGACCGCTTCATGATCGGCACCGACACCTGGGTCCCGTCACGCTGGGAGGCCCTGCCGGGCTATCTCGACGAGGCGCGCGCGTGGCTCCGTCAGCTCCCCCGCGACGTCGCCGAGCAGATCGCCTTCAAGAACGCCACCCGCCTCTTCGCCCCCTGATCGCCTCGCCTCACGCGCGCAAAATACGTATAATAATTACGTTTCACCCTTCGTGCCTGAGCCGGCTTGAAGGACGGGAGAATATCGAGGATGGCCCCAGGGCCCGATCAGGTGAGCATCGGCCTCGTCGGCGCCGGGAAGGGCGGGTCGGCCCTCCTCGACCTCGTCATCGAGTGGCCGGGTGCCAAGGTAGCCGTCGTCGTTGACCCCCGCCCGGACGCCCCTGCTCTCTGCAGAGCCAGGTCCCTCGGCATCCCCACAGCCACCCACCATCTGGAAGTCTTTGCCTATCCGGTCGACCTCGTCCTCGAAGTCACCGGTCAACCGGCTGTGCTGGATGATCTCCTCCGAGCCAAGCCGCCCAACGTCCAGGTCATCGGGGCGGCGGGCCTCCGTTTCTTCTGGGACCTTCTCCAAGACAGGGTCGAGGTCAGTCGCCAGCTGCAGGCCCAGTTGGACCTGGCCTTAGTGCTCGCGTCTACGTTGGACCTAAAGCAGCAGATCGCGCTCGTCGCTCGAAAGGTGGCCCAGGCCTGCGGCGTGGACCGCTGCACTTTCTACGTCTGGGACGATCCGATAGGGCTCGTCATCCCGGTCACGTCACAGTCCGCCACGGGTCAGCCGAATGAGCGGATGTGGAATGCCTTCACGGATCAAGGGCAGCTGAAGCTCGTCCAGGTTCCGTTCCTCTACGAGGTGATTGAGCGACGGACTCCAATCGAGATCGAGGATGCTGCCTCCAATCCCCTCCAGCCTGCCGGCTGGGCCAACTTGTTCCACACGAAGTCCACCCTCGTTGTTCCGCTCTTCCGGAAGGACCGAGTGGTCGGGGCCTGCACGCTCGACTACTGCCGTGAGCCTCACCGCTTCAGCACCGACCAGACCGCCCTCGCAGTCGCCCTTTCCGGCCAGATCGCCCTGGCCCTCGAGAACACCCAGCTCTACCAGGACATAACGGACAAGACGAGCCAGCTCACCTCGCTGCTGGAGAGCACCAAGCGAACGACCGCAATCAAAGACTCCAGCCAGTTACTGCCATGGATCGCTGAGGAGGCCGCCCGGGTGCTGAAGGCGGAGGGGGCGGGCATCCGAATCCTGGAGGGCAATGAGCTGGTCTTGGTCGCCCACTATGGCTACTCGAGGGAAGGATTGTGGGAACGGGTCGCCCTGGGGCAGAGCGCGAGTGGGTGGGTGGTCCAGAACAACCAGCCGCTGGCGATTTCGGATATGGAGCGGGACCCTCGGGTGGTCAGCCGGCATCGAGATGTGTTTCGCCGGGAAGGTTTCCGTTCTCTCCTGGCCGTACCCATGCGGATCGCCGAGCAAGTTATCGGCGCCCTCTATATCGTCGCCAAGAGTCCACGCCGCTTCTCGGCGAACGAGATCGAGGGTCTCTCCGGCTTTGCCGACCAGGCAGCGCTGGCGCTGGAGAACGCGCGCCTCTACGAGGAAAGCGAGCGACGCCGGAATGCGGCCGAGCGCCTGTCGGAGGTGGGGCGCCTGCTCTCTCAATCGCTCGACCCCGAAGAGGTTGGACAGCGGGTCGTTGACAGCCTCCGCACGCTGTTCAAGGCCGAGACTGCTTCCCTCTTCCGGCTCGAGGCGGGGTCGGGCGACCTGGTGACGGTGGCCGTTTCCGGCGACGTGGGGCCTACTCCGGGCGGCCACTTGGTGCTGCCAAAGGATACGGGCGCGGCCGGTTTAGCCGTGCTCGAGCGTCAACCGGTGATGACTGCCAACGTCCTCACCGATCCGCGTATTACGCTCGCGCCTGCGGACCAGGCCCGGATCGAGCAGGCCGCGTACCGCGCGGTCCTCGCCGTGCCGCTCGTCGTCAAGGACACGGTGATCGGCGCGCTCGGCATCGGAAACCGTGAGGGGCGCGTGTTCGACAGCGAGGAGGTCTGGCTCGCGCAAGCCTTCGCCGACCAGGCGGCCATCGCGCTGGAGAACAGCCGCCTCTACGGCGAGCTCCGCGCAGCGCTGGAACAGGTCGAGGCGTCCCAGGAACGCATCGTCAGAACCGAGCGGCTCAGGGCCCTGGGCGAGATGGCTGCGGGCGTGGCGCATGACTTCAACAATCTCCTGGCTGTCATCCTTGGCCGCACCGACCTGCTCCTGACCCGGGTGAAGGATCCCGAGGTGGCGCGAGGGCTTAAAGATGTCCGTACGGCCGCGCTGGACGGCGCCCAGACAGTCCGGCGGATCCAGGAGTTCACCCGAACGCGGCGCACCCGTCCCTTCGGGCGGGTGGACCTCCGCGAGCTGGTCCAGGAAGCGGTGGAGCTGACCCGCCCGCGCTGGGAGGACGAGGCCCAGAGCCGGGGCGTCCCCTACGAGGTCAGGGTGGAAGGGGAACCGGTGTCGCCGGTGGCCGGGATCGCGGAGGAGCTGCGGGAGGTGTTCACCAACGTCCTCATCAACGCGCTCGAGGCCATGCCGGGGGGAGGCCGCCTCGTCTTTCGCGTCAGGAGCGAAGCCAGCGACGTGGTGGTGACCGCAGAGGACACGGGATGCGGAATGTCAGAAGAGACCCGCCGGCGGGTGTTCGAGCCATTCTTCACGACCAAGGGTCCGCGAGGGACGGGGCTCGGCCTGGCCGCGGCCTGGGGCATCGTCACCCGACACGGGGGCATGATCGACCTCGAGAGCACGCTCGGCGTGGGTAGCACCTTTACGGTCCGGCTCCCCACCGCCGGGGAGGTGGTGTCCGAGGAGTCACCCGCGGTGGTCGCTCCACCGGCACGGACAGCGCGCGTGCTCGTCATCGAGGACGAGCCCGCCGTGCGCGTCGTGGTGAAGGAGATCCTGACGGACGCGGGCTACACCGTCATCGAGGCCGCGGATGGGGCAGAGGGGCTGGCCCGGGGCGAGGCGGAGGCCGTTGATCTCGTGCTGAGCGACCTCTCGATGCCGGGGATGTCAGGCTGGGAGGTCGCCGCCGCCTGCCGGGAGCGCTTTCCGAATGTGCCGGTGGGATTCATCACGGGATGGGGCGACCAGCTGGACCCGGAGCAGCTCGAGCGTCACCGCATCCGGTTTGTGCTGGCAAAACCCTTCGCAGCGGAAGAGGTGCTCAACCGGGTGGCCCGCGCCCTCGCCGAGTGACCGGGGCGCCTCTCAGGCTGAAACCCTCAGCTCCCGAGCAACAGCCCGAATCTGCCGCCAGGTTTCCTCCTCGACGAAGATGCCCGCCGTCCGGCGTTCGGCTGCGGTCCGCTCTTCAGGCTCCCCCGGGACAAGGATCTCGGCGATCCCTTCGGCTCGAGGGGAAGACTTGACATAGGCGATGAACCGCTCCACCTCGGCATAGAACCTGTCCAGGGGAAGGAACCGCTCGACGTCGAGGCAGAGGATGAAGACGCCATTCCGCGCCGGCCCGGCCTCGGGGCGGCCGGCGCCGGTTCCCGAGAGGACTCCGCCCAGGATCTCGACGATGAGGCTCAAGCCGTA
The DNA here is from genome assembly GCA_016206385.1 of Candidatus Rokuibacteriota bacterium. Lineage (GTDB taxonomy): Bacteria > Methylomirabilota > Methylomirabilia > Rokubacteriales > CSP1-6 > JACQWB01. The sequence continues at coordinate 5,733 of JACQRS010000195.1, forward strand.
GCCCTTGTGCTCGCCCAGCGGAAGGAGCGCGCCCCTGGGCTCGCCGAAAAACGCCTCGGGATCGGTGGTGGGCCTGCCTTGGGCATCGATCATCCATCCGGGCGGAGCCGGCTCCTTGCGGTTCCGCTTGACCCTGAGCTTTCCCTGGGCGACCACGCTGGTGGCCATGTCCAGGGAGAGCGCGGGACCGTTCCGCCCGGGTATGGCGACCGCGTGGGGGTTGGTGCTGAGCCGGCGAGCGATTCCGCCCCACGGAACGACCGACCCGGAGGCGGGTGAGTTGACCCAGAGCATGCCGAGCAGCCCCTGGGCCGCCGCCAGCTCGGCGTAGTCGGCGAGCCGCCCGATGTGGTTGGTGCGAGAGCAGCCGACTCCGGCGAGCCCTTGAGCCCGCGCCTTGGCCACGGCGATCTCAGCCGCTCGTCGGGCGACCACCTGGCCGAAGCCCAGATCGCCGTCAACCAAGGCTGTCGTGGGCGTCTCGGAGAGGACGCGGATGGTGGGCTTGGGGGTTGCGTCCCCCCGCTTGACAGCGCCCGCGTACTGGGGGATCCGGATCACGCCATGGGAGTCGTGGCCGCGCAGGTTGGCGCGCACCAGGAGCGTGGCGATCCAGCGCGAATCCTCTTCGGGCGCTCCGAGGGCGACAAAGATCGCTTCGGTGAGCCTCTCGAGCCTGTCTGCCTGGATGACTGGCACAGTCCCCTCCCCTATTTCCTCGAATCGAGGAGCGCCTGGCCGAAGCTGATCGAGGCTTGTTCGGCCTCCTGCCGCGTGGCGTACGTCTTCTCCGGAGCGTCGCTCACCGGCTGGAAGTGCACGGACCCTCGGTCGTGGCGCTCGATGATCACCTTCGCGTGCCAGCGGCCGCCGGCAGTCCGGTAAGGTGCTGCCGCGAGGATATATCCCTTGTAGGGGATCCGCCTGGCCATCGCCTAGCCCTTCCTCCCCTCGAGCTCGCGCCTGACGAGGCGTGCCCCTTCAGCCAGGGCACGGAGCTTTCCGCGGGCTGCCTGCCGGCTCCGCGGGACCAGCCCGCAGTCCGTGCACGGGAACAGGCGCTCGGGAGGGACGTACGGGAGCGCTTTCCTGATCCGCTCGGCGACCAGCTCCGGGGACTCCACCTCCTCGTTCCCCACGTCGATCACGCCGACGAGCACGTCCTTGCCGCGGGCCTCAGCCAGCACCGCCACGTCCACGCCCGAGGCCGCGCACTCCACAGAGACCTGGGCGATGCGCGTCCGGGCCAGCAGGGGAAGCGTCACGGCGTACTGCCCCCACTCGGTGTTCCGCGTCTTCCACTGGAGCACCCGCGGGATCCCGTAGCTGTAGCAGATATGGATTGCTGTCGTGCACGACAGGCCGTCAATGGCCCGCTCCAGCGCCTCGATTCCCCAGGCCCGGACCTTGTCCAGGTAGATGTTGAAGCACGGCTCGTCGAATTGGATCACGTCAGCACCCGCAGCGGCCAGCTCCCGCGCCTCGGCGTTCAGGATGGTAGCGAAGCGCATCGCCAGCATCTTCTCGTCGCATCGGTAATGCTCGTCCAGGACGCTATCAGCGATGGTCATGGGACCCGGAAGGGCCACCTTCACCGGGCGACGGGTGTGGGCCTTGGCGAAGGCGAGTGCCTCCACCATCACCGGCCGGGGCCGCGTGACCTCGCCCACGACGCGCGCCACGTCCTGCTCCTGGACGTAGCGCCCGCCGCGGGTGGTTTTTCTCCCGAGGGTCTGCGTGTCGATCCCGGTCAGCCCTTCGAGCAACCCCCAGATGTAGTGCCGGCGCCGCTGCTCGCCGTCGGTCACGATGTCGATCCCCGCCTCCTCCTGCTCGGCGAGGGCCAAGCGAACCGCGTCGTCCTGAGCCTCTCTCAACCGCTCGGCAGGAACGACCCAGGGCGCAAAGAGCTGAGCCGCGGGATCGGCGAGCCATGCAGGCTTGGGAAGGCTTCCGGCGATGGTCGTCCTGAGCACGGCTGAGTTACAATAGCCAGGCCCACCGGCACA
>JACQRS010000196.1 GCA_016206385.1 Candidatus Rokuibacteriota bacterium
GGACCGTAAAGGGCGCGGCCGGCAGTGCCGTGACGGCGCTCGCCGCCCTGGGAGCCCACCCGGAAGCGCTCGTCGTCGCCATCTCGCCGGCCATCGGCCCGTGCTGCTACGAGGTGGACGTGCCGGTCATCGATCCGCTCCGTGGCGCGTTCCCGGACCGGTGGCAGGAGTGGGTCACTCCGGCCGGAGCTGGCAGGTGGATGCTCGACCTCTGGGCCGCCAACGAGGCCCAGCTCATCGCCGCAGGATGCGGGCCGGAGCGGATCGTCAACCCGCGGCTCTGCACGGCGTGCCGGCGGGACCTCTTCTTCTCCTACCGGAAGGAGGGGAGCGGCGGCCGTCTCGTCACCGTGGCCGCGCTGCCCGCCTCCGAGCCGCGGGCATCCTGAGTCACTGCGCGTCCCGGTCGATCTTGGCGGCCAGGATGAAATCGTTCTCCGAGAGCCCGTCGATGGCGTGGGTCGTGATCTCGAGCCGGACGCGGTTCCAGGAGTGGATCAGGATGTCCGGGTGGTGGCCCTCGGCCTCGGCGATGGCGCCCACCCGGTTTACGAAGGCCAGGGCCCGGGCAAAGTCCTTGAAGGCGAACTCCTTGCGGATCCGTTTTCCGTCGGCCAGGTTCCAGCCGGTGAGGCTGGCCAGGTAGCGCCGGGCCGTCGGTTCATCCAGAGGCGGCACGCCACCCTCGCACGGGACACACTTCTTCTGGGCCAGGTCTTCCATTGTCCTCCTCCCGCGGCAAACGCCCTGGAAGCGGTCTTCTGCCCTCAATGCTAGCACCGAACAGGCCGGCTCTGCCTTGTGATCGACGGAGAGGGCTGTTAGAATGGCCACGCGAGGCGGCGATGAGGGTGGATGTGGCGGCGAATGTGAGGGCCGTTGAGGGGCGGATCGCCCGCGCAGCTCGTGCCGCGGGCCGTGATCCGAGTGAAATTCTCCTCGTCGCGGTCTCCAAGACCGTGGACGTGGAGCGGATCCGCGAGGCCATCGACGCCCGCGTCCCGGCGCTCGGAGAGAATCGGGTCCAGGAAGCGAAGGGAAAGATCGATCTCCTCGGCCGTCCGATTCCCTGGCACCTGGTCGGCACGCTTCAGACCAACAAGGCCAAGGACGCGGTGGTCCTCTTCGACCTGATCCACTCCCTCGATCGGGTGGAGCTGGCGCGGGAGCTGGACCGGCGCGCCCGGGGGCAGGGGAAAGTGGTGGACGCGCTCGTCGAGGTCAACGTGGCGGGAGAGGCGACCAAGGCCGGCTTTCTCCCCGACCAACTCAAGGACGCCTTCGAGGCCCTCGCGCCCCTCAACGGGATCCGCGTCCGGGGGCTCATGACCATGCCGCCCCTGGCGGAGGATCCTGAGGCTTCCAGACCCCGGTTCAGGCAGCTCCGCGAGCTGGCGACGCTGGTGAACGGCTGGGGTTTCGAGCGGGTCGAGATGACCCATCTCTCCATGGGGATGAGCGGAGACTTCGAGGTAGCCGTCGAGGAGGGCGCCACGATCGTGAGGATCGGGACAGCCATCTTCGGCCCGAGGCGCTCACTCGGAGGGGGGCTGCGCCCCCCTTCCGAACCTCCCCTCAAGGTTGCGCGGGCGAAGCCCGCGCTCGAAACCGATCGAGAGCCCGCCGCCGAGGACGAAGATGAGCATTAAGGGTAAAACGATTGGCTTTCTCGGCGCGGGGAATATGGCGGAGGCCCTCATCAAGGGGCTCCTCAAGACCGGCATCATTTCCGCCGACTCGATCTCCGCGTCGGACGTGAGGCTCGACCGCCTGGAGCAGCTTCGGAGCCTCTACGGCGTCCACACGCTGTCTGACAACGCGCACCTGGTCAAGCGGGTGGACGTGGTGATCCTGGCGGTGAAGCCTCAGATCGTCGCCCCGGTCCTTCGCGAGGTGGCGTCCGAGGTGACGCCGGAGAAGCTCGTCATCTCCCTGGCCGCGGGGGTGTCGACCGCGACGCTCCGGGCGCTCCTCCCCAAGGGCGTGAGGCTGATCCGCACCATGCCGAACACGCCCGCGCTCGTGCTCGAGGGGGCCACGGCCATTGCCAGGTCTGACGGGCTCAAGCCCGGGGACGCTGAGACCGCCCGCGAGATCTTCGAGGCGGTGGGCAAGGTGGCGGTCCTGGAGGAGGAATTGCTGGATGCGGTCACAGGGCTCTCGGGCTCAGGGCCGGCGTACGTCGCGCTGGTGATCGAGGCGCTCGCCGACGGAGGCGTCAAGATGGGACTCGACCGGGCCACGGCGATGACCCTGGCGGCCCAGACCGTTCTCGGCTCGGCGAAGCTCCTCCTCGAGACGGGCGCCCACCCGGGCCAGCTGAAGGACATGGTCACCTCTCCCGGAGGCACCGCCATCACCGGCATCGCCGCGCTGGAGGAGGGCGGCGTGCGGCGCACGCTCATCAACGCCGTGGAGCGCGCCACGCTCCGCTCCCGGGAGCTGGGTCGCGCCGGGGGTGAGGACAAAAAGGCCTGAGGCCGCCCATGTTCGTGATCCAGTATTTCCTGGTCGCGCTGGCGAAGCTCGTGAACCTCGCTCTCTGGGCCTACATGTGGATCATCGTCATCCGCGCCCTCATCTCATGGGTGAACCCGGACCCCTACAATCCCATCGTCCGCTTTCTCTACCGGATCACCGAGCCGGTCCTTCGCCCCATCCGGTACCGCCTCCCCACCTGGCAGATAGGGCTGGATCTCTCCCCGCTGATCGTCATCCTGATCATCTACTTCCTCCAGCAGTTCCTGGTCCCCATCCTCTACGAGATCGCCCGGATGGTGGCCTGAGGAGGTCTTGCCATGCGCATCACGCCGGTCGACATCCGCCAGCAGCAATTCTCGACCCGCATGTTCAGGGGCTACGACGTCCAGGAGGTGGATGCCTTCCTGGACGAGGTCGCTGGGGACTACGAGCACCTCGTCAAGGAAAACGCGCTTCTGAAGGAGCAGCTGGCGGTGCTGGAGGAGCGGACGCGGGGGATCGAGGCGCGGGAGCGGACCCTCCAGGAAGCGCTGATCGCGGCCCAGCGGGTCACTGAAGAGATGAAGGAGGCCGCCAGGCGGGATGCCCAGCTCCTGCTCCGCGAGGCGGAGGTCGAGCGGGAGAAGCTCATCGAGGCGGCGCGCGGCGAGGAGGCCAAGATCAAGAGCGAGGTCCTGGTGCTCCAGCGCGCCCGGCGCCAGCTCTTCGAAGGGCTCCGCGCCACCATCGAGATGTACGAGCGGCTGATCGCGCAGGACCTGGCCGATGAAGGGCCCGGGCAGAGCTGATTCCACGCTGCTCCATGTCAGGGTGCAGCCCCGATCCGCGGTCAGCGAGGTGGTCGGCTGGCAGGGGAGCGCCCTCCGCGTGCGGGTCACTGAGGCCCCGGTCAACGACGCAGCCAACCGCGCGGTCCTGATCCTCCTGGCCGAGGCCCTCGGTGTCCCGCGCTCTCAGGTGAGCCTCGTTCGCGGCGCCCACGGCAGGGACAAGCTGATCCGGATCTCCGGCATCTCCCGCGACCTCCTGGAGGCCAGGCTGGTGGCCCGGAGGGCGCTCGGGTGATCGCGCCGATCCGCTGGGCCGGGGATCGGCTGGTGCTCCTGGATCAGCGGCGGCTCCCTCTTGAGGAGAAGGAGCAGGAGTGCGCTGACTGGCGCCAGGTCGCCGACGCGATCCGCACGCTGGCGGTGCGTGGGGCGCCGGCGATCGGCGTGGCAGCCGCCTTCGGGGTCGCGCTCGCGGCGAGAGAGAGCCGCGCCACCGTCTTTGACGACTTCCTGGCCGACCTGGAGGTGGCGCTCAAGGGGCTCGCCGCCACCCGTCCCACGGCGGTCAACCTGTTCTGGGCTCTGGAGCGGATGCGGCGCGTCTGTCTTGAGCACCACGCCCTTTCGCCGGATCAGCTCAACGCGCGGCTCCTGGCCGAGGCCCTCGCGATCCAGGACGAAGACGTTGCCGCCAACCGGGCCATGGGAGAGCACGGCGCGCGCCTCGTTCCTGACCGTGCCCGGATCCTCACCCACTGCAACACCGGCGCCCTGGCCACGGCGGGCTACGGCACCGCCCTCGGCGTTGTCAGGGCCGCCCACTCCCGGGGCAGGCTGGATCTCCTCTGGGTGAACGAGACGCGGCCGGTGCTCCAGGGGGCCCGGCTGACGGCGTGGGAGTGCGCGAAGGAAGGGATCCCCCACCGGGTGATCTCAGACGTCGCGGCTGCCGCCCTCATGGCGCGAGGCCAGGTGGACCTGGTGATCACCGGCGCCGACCGGATCGCTGCCAACGGCGACACGGCCAACAAGATCGGCACCTACGGCCTCGCGGTCCTGGCGAACCACCACGGCATTCCCTTCTACGTGGCCGCGCCGTTCTCCACCATCGACCCCGCCCTGGCTTCGGGGGCCCTGATCCCGATCGAAGAGCGCGATGCGAGCGAGGTCAGGCGGGTCGGAAGCCAGCTCATCGCTCCCGAGGCCTCGCCGGTCTACAACCCCGCCTTCGACGTGACGCCGGCAGCGCTGATCACGGCCATCATCACCGAGCGCGGCGTCTATCGACCCCCGTTCGCCTTCTCACGGTGAGTCAGAGCGAGAACCGCGACATCCGGGTGGCCCGCCACTACCACGACCGGACCGCCCATAGCTCCTGGTCGGTCCGCCAGGGCGGCCACTACCTGGACTGGGACGTGAAGCCGTTCCTCTACAAGGTGTATCCGGACCTCCCGGTGATCCAGCTCCCGCGCGAGCTGCCGTCGCTCGCCGGCGACGCCCTCGAGGCGCTGAGCGGGGCTCCCGGCGCTCTGGGTGATCTCACCCTGGAGGCGCTGGCGGCCCTCCTCTTTTTCTCGGCAGGGATCACCAGGAAGAAGACCTATCCGGGCGGTGAGGAGATGCACTTCCGCGCGGCCCCGTCCACCGGGGCTCTCTATCAGACAGAGGTCTATGTGCTGGCCGGAGCGGTGCGGGATCTCGCCGCCGGGGTCTATCACTTCTGTCCCGGTGACTTCTCTCTCCGTCGGCTGCGCGGGGGGGATTTCAGGCAGGAAGCGGCTCAAGCGGCCGCCGACCCGGCGATCGCCGGCGCCCCTGCCACAGTCATTGTCACCGCCATCTACTGGCGGAACACCTGGAAGTACCAGGCGCGGGGCTACCGGCATCTCTTCTGGGATTCGGGCACGATGCTCGCGAACCTCCTCGCCACCGCCGCCGCCCTCTCGCTTCCTGCGCGCCTGGTCACCGGCTTCGTTGACAGCCGGATCAACCACCTGGTGGGACTCGATCCGGACAAAGAGGCGAGCCTGGAGCTGGTCCCCGTCGGGGTTGAGGGGGCTCCGGCGTCTCCCGCACCATCCGTTGAGCCGATCGCTCCGCGCATCATTCCCCTGTCCTCCAGCGAGCAGGACTACCCGCTGCTCCGCGAGCTTCACGCGGCGTCGAGCCTGGTGGATCCCGATGAGGTCAGCCAGTGGCGCTTCGCCACGCCTCTGCCCGGGAGGGGAATGCCGTCGGGTCTTCTTCACCTTCCCGGGCCTCGAACCCGCGCTGGGCGCGATCTCAGCGAGACGATCCTCCGGCGCGCCTCCACCCGGCAGTTCGCCCACGTCCCGATCAGCGGCGAGGAGCTGTCCAGCGTTCTCTTCCACGCCACGCGCGGAGTCGCCGCTGATTTTCCGTCAGGTCTCGTTGACCTCTACCTGATCGTCAACGCCGTCGACGGGCTGCCGTCGGGGGCCTATTGCTACTGGCCGCAGGCCCACGGCCTCGAGCTCCTGAAGGAAGGGGAGTTCAGGGGGCAGGCGGGCTACCTCTGCCTCGAGCAAGCCCTCGGCTTCGACGCGAGCTCGGTCATCTTCTTCCTCGCGGACCTCCCCTCGATCCTCCCGCGCTACGGCAACCGGGGCTACCGGCTCGCCAATCTCGAGGCGGGGCTGATCGGTGGCCGGTCCTACCTGGGGGCCTATGCCCAGGGGTTCGGGGCCTCCGGGCTGACCTTCTACGACAGCGAGGTGGTGAGCTTCTTCTCCCCCCACGCCGAGGGCAAGGACGCCCTGTTCGTCACGGTGCTGGGGCGCTCGGTGAAGGGCGTCCCTGGCACCACGGTGCCGATCCAGATCAGCAAGTCGTGACCCGCGGCACCGTCGCTACCGCTTCCGGGCCGCATCCAGCACCTCGCGCACCTTGCGGGCCAGGGCGTCCGGCGTGAACGGCTTCTGCAGAAACGCTACGCCGGCGTTCAGCATCCCGTTGTGAACGATAGCGTTGTCCGTATAGCCCGACACGTAGAGCACCTTCGTTTCAGGGCGTACCACCGTCAGGCGCTCGGCCAGCTCGCGGCCGCTCATCTGCGGCATCACCGTGTCGGTCACCATCAGGTGGATCGGGCCCGCATGCCGTTCGCAGATACGCAGGGCGTCGTCGCCGTGACGTGCCTCCAGCACCGTGTAGCCGTGGTCCCGAAGGATGTCACGCGCCACGTCCCGGACCGCGGCGTTGTCTTCCACTATCAAAATGGTCTCTGCGCCGCGTGGCACCGCGTTCTGGGCCTTGTCGGACCCGATTGAATCCGCAGCTTCCTCGACCCGCGGTAGATAGATCTTGAACGTCGCCCCCTGTCCGGGTTCGCTGTAAACCCAGATGCTGCCGCCACTCTGGTTGACGATTCCGTAGACTGTCGCGAGGCCAAGCCCCGTCCCCTCACCCAGCTCCTTGGTGGTAAAAAACGGCTCGAAGATGCGCGACTGAGTTTCCGCGTCCATGCCGATCCCCGTGTCGCTCACCGCGAGCATCACGTACGGGCCGGGCACGACGCCCACGTGCCTCCGGGCATAGGTTTCGTCCAGCTCCACATTCGCAGTCTCGATCGTGAGCCGACCACCTCGGGGCGTGGCGTCGCGGGCATTGACAGCCAGGTTCACGATGACCTGCTCGAGTTGGCTCGGGTCGGCCTTCACGCGACCCAGCCCAGGGCCCGGCACGGTCACCAGATCGATGTCCTCGCCGATCAACCGCCGAAGCAGCGTGTCCATGTTCGCGACGACCGCGTTGAGGTCCAGCACCTTCGGCTGGAGCACCTGCTTGCGGCTGAAGGCCAGGAGCTGCTGGGTCAGCGCGGCGGCTCGGTCAGCGGTCTCGTCCATCAGCTGGACGTCGCGACGCAGCGGGTCTGCAGGCCTGAGGCGCCGCAGCAGAAGCTGGCTCCGGCCCTTGAGGACGGTCGCCAGGTTGTTGAAGTCGTGGGCGATCCCGCCCGCCAGCCGGCCAATGGCTTCCATCTTTTGTACCTGGCGGAGACGCTCCTCGAGCTTCTTCCGCTCGGTGGTGTTACGCGTGACCCCCAAGATTTCGACGGGGCGGCCCGCCTCGTCGAAGATCAGCGTCATCTTGCTCTCGGTCCAGACCGTGGAGCCATCCTTACACCGCATCTCCAGCTCGAGGGTCAGGGACGGCGGCCGCCCCGGCTGCGAGATGCGGGCGATGGCCGGCATGACCTCTCCGATTGTTCTCATCGCCGTCTCGAGCGAGGCGGGCGTCAGCCGTTCTTCCAGCGTCTGGGCCATGGCCTCCTCGACGCTGTAGCCTCTGAGACGCGTGACGGAGGGGCTGACATAGGTCAGCCGGAGGTTCATGTCCGCGGTCCAGATGACGTCCACCGCGTTCTCGGCAAGGAGACGGTAACGTTGCTCAAGCGCCGCGTGAACCCGCTCCGCCCGCTTGCGCTCGACCACGCGGCCGAGCTGGGTGCCGACGACGGCGATGATTTCCAATAAACGGTCAGCAGGTTTCACCGGTCTGTCGGAGAAGAACTCAAGGACAGCCACGACGTCGGACCCTGCCAGGACGGGGAACGCGAAGCCGGCCCTGACTCCGATGTCGTGTGTCCCTTTCGCCCTCAGGAAATTCGGATCTTTGGTCACATCGATAATCCAAACGGGTCTCTTGCCTGCCAACACCCGGCCCGGCAGTTCGACGCCTGGGGCGAAGCGGGTCTCTTCAGTGACCGTCCGAAACGTCTCAAATTGCGCGGGGTTTTGGGGATGCCAGATCGGCGTCGACACCAGCTCGCCGCTGGAGTCTTCGGCGAGGACATAGGCGTGTCCGACGGGCCACCCGATGTGGATGCAGACCTGAGCGAGCGCGACCTGCAGCGCATCCTCTACGGTGGACGCCTCGTTCGCCGCGATCGAGACTCTCTGAGTAACACCACCTCCTGGTGCTTTTCGTACAGTTCCCGGATGGTCGTCTCGGCAATCGCCTCGGCCGCGAAGCGGACCTTCCGCTCCCGATCGAGCCGCTTTCGGAGGCGGGTCAGCTCCGCGTCGTTTCCAGGGCTCGTGGCTGCCATGCCGTCATGCCTTCCGTTTCTTAAACCGGATCATCAACGTACACGTTTTGTCTCCCCGATTCATGCATGTCGGCTGCTCGATTGCTACCTCCTCGCCATAATGCGCCGCCGCTCCCTCGATCAACCCTTCGGCGAACGCGCAGAACCGTCGCGCTGACGTGTATCCCATTGCGAGCGTGTCGGGCGCCGACGCGTCGAAATCGAAGACGGGGACTCCAGCGCCGGGATAGAGCTTGCGGACCTCCGGGTGGATGATGTCGTTCAGGGTAAGCAGGAA
>JACQRS010000198.1 GCA_016206385.1 Candidatus Rokuibacteriota bacterium
GAGGAGCCCAGACTGGATCCCCAGCCCCAGGAGGCCGTGAGCGATCCGCTCGCCGAAGATCGAGGACTTCATAAACTCGGCGTCGGTGTGGAGCACGTTGTAATCGCCCGAGAGGCCAGCGAAGATCACGATGTCCGCTTCGGTCACGGTCCGCCCTGGAGACAGGTACTCCTCCCCTACCTGGATCTCCTCAAAATACCGCCGGTCCTCCACGGCTCCTCCTCTTCCAGGTTCCGCGCACCGCAGAACAGGCACTTAGCATAGCACGGCCCTGGCCTTTCAATAAGTTGCTGAACCCTTGACAGGTTGGTGCGCGGGCCCCTAGAATCAGACCGACCAGTCGGTTTCTTAGCCGCAAACCCCAATGCCAGCAGCGACAGCCGCCTCTCCGAGGCTCAGAGATCAAAGGCTTCTCGGGGTATGGGACAGGGTCCGGGCGGGAGAGCGCCTGTCGAGAGCCGACGGCCTGCTCCTGTTCGAGACCGATGATCTTCTGGGCGTCGGCCGGATGGCCGACTTCGCCAAGCAGCGGCGGGTGGGCGACTGGGTCTTCTTTGTCATCAACCGCTACGTCAATCCCACCAACCTCTGCGTCCTCTCCTGCAAGTTCTGCGACTTCGCGCGAAAGCCTGGCGAGGCGGGCGCCTTTGAGCACTCCATCGAGGACATCCTGGCCATGATCAAGCCCGACGTCCGGGAGGTTCACATCGTGGGGGGCCACCATCCGGACTGGCCGTTCGAGTACTACGAGCGGCTCATCGGCGCGATCCATGCCGAGCACCCCCAGGTGCAGATCAAGGCCTTCACCGCGGCGGAGATCGACTACTTCTGGCGGCGCTGGAAGATCCCGCCCGAGGAGGCGCTCAGCCGGCTCAAGGCTGCGGGGCTCCGCTCCATGCCCGGCGGCGGCGCCGAGGTCTTCTCCAAGCGGCTTCAGAAGCTCCTCCACTACACCGGCAAGGCCGACGCCGACCGCTGGTGCCAGATCCACGGCCTCGCTCACCGGATGGGGATCCGGACCAACGCCACCATGCTCTACGGCCACGTGGAGACTCTCGAGGAGCGCGTCGATCATCTCCTTCGCCTCCGGGCCCAGCAGGACGAGAGCGGCGGCTTTCTGACCTTCATCCCGCTGGCCTACCAGGTGGGGACCACCAGGCTCGTCCCGCGCCAGACCCCGCCGACCGATGACCTCCGCACGATCGCCGCCTCCCGGCTTCTCCTCGACAACGTCCCCCACGTCGAGGCCTACTGGGTGATGATCGGCGAGGCGACGGCGTCGGTGGCGCTCCACTTCGGCGCCGACGATGTGAACGGGACCCTGGAGGACGAGCGGATCGCCCATTACGCCAAGGCCGAGAGCCCGGCAGGCCTGGCCCGGGAGCAGCTCCTCAGGATGATCCGCGACGCGGGCAAGGTCCCCGTGGAGCGGGACGCCCTCTACAACGCGCTGAAGGTCTGGAACTGAATGCTCCGGCTCGGGCACATCCCGTACCTCAACTGCGAGCCCTTCTTCGCCCACCTCAGGGGATTCGACCTGCGTCGGCTGACTCCCAGAGAGCTGGGGCGGGCTATGGCTGCGGAGACTGTCGAGGCGGGTCTCCTCTCGCTAGTAGATTTCTTGACGCTTGAAGAAGCCCTCACGCCGCTCCCTTTCGGCATCGCCACCCCTGGCCCGGCCAGGAGCGTTCTGCTGTTCTCCAACCGCCCCCTCGCAGAGCTCGGCGGCGGGGTGATCGGTGTCACGAACGAGACCTCGACCTCCGTCGAGCTCCTCAAGATCCTCCTCGCCCGCAGGTATGAGGCGGTCCCGCGAGCGTGGGTCGGCCCCGACGAGCCGAGCGACGCCGTGCTCCTGATCGGCGACGAGGCGATCCGCGTGCTGAACTCGGGGTCCCACTTTGCCCATCTGGCGGACCTTGGGAGCGAGTGGGCCCACTGGACCGGGCTCCCGTGCGTCTTTGCGCGCTGGGCGGTGCGGACCTCGGTCCCAGAGGCTGAGCGGCTCGCCCTCTGGCGCGCGCTGAACGAGGCGCTCGATCAGGGACTCAGCTCGCTCCCCGTGATCGCCCGACGGCGCCGTGACACAGGTTGGAGCGAAGCCGAGGTGTTGGTCTACCTCAGGGGATTCACCTATCGGCTCGGAGCCGAAGAGGAAAAGGCGATCGCCGAGTTCATGCGGCTCCGGGGATTCCTGGAGAACGGGTCGTGCTGAGGCAGATCCAGGAGCACGTGGAGGCCGCCAAGCGCCTCACGCGCGATGAGGGGCTCTGGCTCCTGACGGACGCTCCCCTGCTCGAGCTGGGCGCTCTCGCCCAGGAGGCGCGCTTCACGCTCATCCCGGACAAGCGCGTGACCTTTGTCATCGACTCGAACCCCAATTACACCAACGTATGCATCACCGACTGCCAGTTCTGCGCCTTCTACCGGAAGCCGGGGGACCCGGAGGCCTACACCCTGACAATCGAGGAGGTGCTGGAAAAGATCGAACTGGCTGCCGCCAAGGGCGCGACTACCATTCTCCTCCAGGGCGGCCACAACCCCGAGCTCCCGCTCGACTACTATCTCTCCCTGGTGGGCGAGACCCGGCGGCGGTTCCCCCAGGTCACGCCCCATTTCTTTACGGCCTCCGAGATCCAGACCATAGCCGAGGTCTCGAGGCTCCCCGTCAGAGAGGTGCTGCTCCGGCTCAGGGAGGCCGGGCAGTTCACGCTGCCGGGCGGCGGCGCGGAGATCCTCTCTGAGCGCGTACGACGACGAATCTCGCCCAAGAAGGGCGGGCCGGGCTCGTGGCTCGAGGTCCACCGGGACGCCCACCGGTTAGGCTTCAAGACCACCGCCACCATGATGTACGGCCACGTGGAGGAGCCGGAGGATGTCCTCAACCATCTGGAGGCCATCCGCGATCTCCAGGACCAGCACGGTGGCTTTACCGCCTTCGTCCCGTGGTCCTTCAAGCCGGGGAACACGCTGCTGGAGAAATGGGTCAAGCA
>JACQRS010000199.1 GCA_016206385.1 Candidatus Rokuibacteriota bacterium
CCTGGGTGAACTCGAACCGCCGCCCCGTCGCGAGGTCGGTCGCGTTGAGGATGATGAAGGGCCGCCGCCCCGCGAGCGCGCGGAAGGTCCGTCTCTCGAAGATCGTCCGGTCGTAAAGCTCCGCCGCCAGATCGCTGCGGCCGAAGTACGGGGACGCCAGTCGCCAGAGCGCCACCGGGTTCAGGAGCTGGACGGCCAACTCTCGCTGGATGTTGCGGTCGAGGAAGCGCGGGCGGAAGTCGGTGAAGAGTCGGTCGCCGAAGAGCCCGTAGTAGGCGGCGGTAAATGAGCCGCCCGAGACCGACGAGATGCAGTCCACCTCGGAAAGCAGGGGCTTGGGGGTGCCCTCCCAGGTGATGGTGGTCTGGCGGAGTTTCTCCATGACCCCGTAGGCGAGGGCGGCCGCCCGCGTGCCGCCCCCCGAGAACGTGAGACAAACGAACAGCGAGTCGGTGTTCGGAGCCGCGGGCGGTGTGAGATCGGGGAAGCGATAGGCGCCGGCCCGGGCGGGCGCCGTGAGGGCCTCATTCACTGCATAGTGGGCGCAGCCGGCAACTGACGCGAGGGCCGCGAGGAGCAGAACCCGGGCCTCGAGGTGTCTAGACCAGCGCAAAGCTCACCTCGCACGGACTGATAAGGGTGGTGCTCAGGAGCACAACTTGGTGCTGGGCGGGCTGGGACCCGTCGGCCGGCTCCAGCGTGATGGTGTAGGTCCCCGCCTCCAGCTCGATCGGGTCCTCGGTCTCGCCGTGTCGGACGCCGTCCACCATCACTGAGCGCTTCTGCGGGCAGTGAACGATCAGATACTCCATGGACGCCTCCTCCGGTCGGGAGCCGACTCCGTCACGGGCGGACGCGCCTGAGCTGAACGAGGAACTCCTGGAGCGGGTCGGCCGCGGTCCCGTCACGCCAGGTGACGCGCTCAGGATGGCGACGCCACTCGGCGCGCTGAGCCCCGTTGAGTTCGACCATTCCAGCGAACCCCCAATGCTCAGAACTCCGCTTCCCTAAATGAGCTTGAGCAAGCCTTCGATGATCAACTTCGTGGTCCCGACCACGAGGCGCTGGGCGCTGGCTCTGGCGGCTACCTTGAGCCGCAGCGCCTCCAGTTCGGTCAACTGCCTCAGGTCTTTGACGGAGTGCTCGAACTCGTCTCTGGTGATCTGGCCGGTCGCCAACTGGTTGAGATACCGCTCGAGCTTGAGCCCTTGGTCCCTGACGAAGTCGCTCGCATCCTCCTTGGCGGATCGGATGAGGGTTCGCAACTCGTTCTTGGCAATCTGCTTGCCACCCGCGATCAGATTGTCAACGAACGCCTCCCATGGTGACGGCATACTGGGCTCCTATTCATTCTTGTTCTTCAATCGCTCAGTCCGGATGGCGATGTCGAATGCGTCCTGGATGTTCTGCTGCACATTCTGCATGAAGGCCGTGGACCATCGGCCTTGCTTCAGCCGATGGTCCACGTGGCGGTCAAACATCTCGCGGATGATTTGAACTTGCCGGGCCGTTTCCCGATTCGGCTCACCCTTGCCCCGCTCGTACTCATACACCTGTGCCAGCTCGAGCCCGATCTCCGCAATTTTGTCGGGGTTAACGCTTTCTTGGGTGAAGCTCTGATAGAGCATGGCCACCTTTGGTTTTAGCGCCGTCAGGCTTCGGAAGGTGGTCGGATCATAGTAAGAGAGTTGAAGCGCGGCGCAGCCCACGACCACGGTCGTCAGTATCACGAAGTGCGCGGAAGTCACGCGGCATCCAGGGCACCCACCACGGGCGAGTCTCCGTGGCGCCCCTGACTGACTGGCCATGTTTGATTCTGTTCTGACGAACACGTGACCCCCCTCAGAGCGTAGGCAGCATAACCAGCCCCGGGCCGCCGCGCGGGTGCGGCCGATGGAAAGGCGCCTACCTCTTGAACACGATGTCGAAAACGGCGTCGAGATCCGAGAGCCGGATCGGCTTCCGGAGGAGCACGGCCGGCCCGTACTCCAGGGCGACCAGGGTTTCCTCGTGGTGGGGGTGACCCGTAATAATGACAACCACCGCCTCCGGATCACGGCGCTTTATGGCCTTGAGGACGGTGGAGCCACCGATCTTGGGGAGGAGGATGTCGAGGAAGATGAGGTCGAAGGATTCCCCCCGGATGATCCGGAGAGCCTCCCGGCCGTCGCTGGCCAGGGCTACCTCGTATCCTTTTGCCTGGAGGGCAGCCTGGAATGCCTGGCGAACCGTCGCCTCGTCGTCAACAACGAGGATGCGTTTGGGCGGCGGAGTCTCGAAGGTGACAGGGAGCTCGTTATCGGTAAGGAACTTCCGGAAATCGGCCCGGGCGATGCGGTAGCGACCCCCCGGAACACGCGAGGCCTTCAGCTTTCCGGCCCGGATCCAGAGAAGAACCGCCACCCTGGTGACGTGAAGGAGCCGCGCGACCTCCCCGGTACTGAGGGGCCTGTCATCAGCCACGGTCTGGCTCCTCCTATGTGTTCTTAGCGAACCTTACATACTTAAAGTCAGCTCGGATTGTCAATAGAAAACGCTTCCTCGGCGGTCGCCTCACCGTTGACCTCCTGCGGTGCTACCCGCGCGCTTACGGCGCCACGGCCTCCACACAGCGGCGGCGCCGGGTCTCCCGTTCCAGGAGGTCCAGGTGACTCGTCGGACTTTCCAGCGGTGATTCCTTCATGGCTCGCCCCTCCGCTTGCCTCCGCTCGTAGGCACGGCTACACTAGGCCAACCCCGCCGCGCCCCCCAATAGCGGCGGGGCCAGGGGCGGCGGTCCTGTGCGAGCAGGCCGGCGCCCCGCTTCACTTCTCCCGCTCTGGCCGACCGCCTGCCTCGCCTGGCTGATGGTTGGGCGCACCGCCCAGGGGATCAATACAGTCCGGCGTGTCGTTTGACGGGTTGTTCACCCACAGGCTGACCGGATAGGCCGTCATCCCCTCCGGGGGATACGGGCGGAGGAGCGGCTGCAGCCTGCCGGGCTCCTGGATCTCGGGATCCAGCCAGGCAGCATAGGCCGCGAGGTCGAGAATGACCGGCATCCGGTGGTGCAGGAGGCGCATCAGCGCGTTGGGAACGGTGGTGAGCAGGGTGCACGAGTCGATGACCTTCCCCTCGGGCCCCTCCCAGTGCTCCCACAGGCCGGCGAAGGCGAAGGGTCGGCTGTCCCGCAGGCGGACGTAGAAGGGC
>JACQRS010000202.1 GCA_016206385.1 Candidatus Rokuibacteriota bacterium
ATCATGGAGAAGCTCCTCGAGGAGATCTCGTTCGCGGCGCCGGAGATGCCGGGCAAGGAGCTGACCGTGGACGCCGGCTACGTCCAGGCCCGGCTTGCCGACCTCGTCAAAGACGAGGATCTCTCCCGGTATATTTTGTAGCCTGGAGCGCGCATGGCCACTCCGGATATGGGGCCGATGGTCCAGCGAGCCGAGATCCTGATGGAGGCCCTGCCCTACATCCGGGCCTTCCAGGGCAAGACGCTGGTCATCAAGTACGGCGGCGCCGCCATGGAGCAGGCCCCGCTCAAGGCTTCCTTCGTCCTGGACGTCATCCTCCTCCGCTACGTGGGCATCAATCCGGTGATCGTCCACGGGGGCGGGCCCCAGATCGGCACCCTCATGAAGCGGCTCGGCAAGGAGCCGGAATTCGTGGGCGGCATGCGGGTGACCGACGCCGAGACCATGGAGATCGTCGAGATGGTCCTGGTCGGCAAGATCAACACGGAGATTGTGGGGCTCATCAACCACCACGGCGGCCGCGCCGTCGGGCTCTCGGGCAAGGATGGTCACCTGATCCTGGCCCGCCGCCTCGCCCACCGGACGCCGGCCGGGGAAGAAGTGGACATCGGCCTCGTGGGCGAGGTGGAAGCGGTGAACCCCCAGGCCATCCGCCTCCTGGAGTCGAACGGCTTCATCCCGGTGATCGCTCCCGTGGGCGTCGACGCCAACGGCGAAACCTACAACATCAACGCCGACCTGGTGGCCGGGGAGGTGGCGGCGGCGCTCACTGCCGAGAAGTTGATCCACCTCACCGACGTTCAGGGGATCACGGGTGAGGCTGGCAGGCTCGTGTCGGCATTGACCAAGAAAGACGCTGAACGGCTCATCGCGGCCGGGGTGATCGATGGCGGGATGTTGCCCAAGGTGGAGTCGGCGCTCCGGGCGCTGGAGGGCGGCACGGCCAAGGCCCATATCATCGACGGACGGATCCCCCATGCCATCCTCCTTGAGGTCTTCACCAAGGAAGGGATCGGGACCGAAATCGTCCTGTGAGGAGCCAGCGGTGGACACCAAGACGCTGATGCAGTGGTCGGAGAGCTACCTGATGGACACCTATGCCCGCTACCCGCTCTGCCTGGTCCGCGGCGAGGGGGTGCGGGTGTGGGACTCCGATGGCAAGGAGTACCTGGACTTCACCGGCGGGCTCGTGGTGCTGGCGCTGGGGCATTGCCACCCGCGCGTGGTGGGGACGATTCAGGAGCAGGCGGCGACGCTCATCCAAACCAGCAACTTCTTCCACAATCCTCCGGCCATCCAGCTCGCCAAGCTCCTCGCGGAGCACTCGTTCGCGGACCGTATCTTCCTCTCGAACTCCGGCGCCGAGGCCAACGAGGCGGCCCTCAAGCTGGTCCGGAAGTACGCCAAAGAGACCTTCTCCAGCGATCGCTACGATATCATCGCCACTCGAAACTCCTTTCACGGCCGGACGTTGGCCACGGTCACGGCCACAGGCCAGGAGAAGTATCAGCACGGGTTCGAGCCGTTGATGCCCGGATTCAAGCATGTGCCGTACAACGATCTCCAGGCCATGGAGCGCTCGATCGACAGTCGGACGGCGGCGGTGCTGGTGGAGCCGATCCAGGGGGAGGGCGGGGTGGTGGTCCCAGACGACGGTTACCTCCCGGGCCTCAGGAAGCTCTGCGACGAGTCGGGCGCGTTGCTCATCCTCGACGAGATCCAGACCGGCATGGGCCGCACCGGTGCGCTCTGGGCTTACCAGCACTCGGGAATCGAGCCGGACATCATGACGGTGGCCAAGGCGCTGGCCAACGGCATCCCGATCGGGGCAACGCTAGCCACCGAACGGGTCGCGGCCGCCTTCACCCGCGGCAGCCACGGCACCACCTTCGGCGGGAATCCCTTCGCCGCAGCGGTGGCGATCGCCACGCTCACCACGCTCCTCGAGGACAGGCTGTCCGAACGGGCTGCCCGGATGGGGCGCCTCCTGCTGGGCAAGCTCGAAGCGCTCAAACCCTCTCATCCCGTCGTCAGAGAGGTCAGGGGGAAGGGGCTGCTGATCGGGATCGAGTTGACGCGTCCGGTGGCGCCTGTCGTGACCGCGTGCCGGGAACAGGGGCTCCTCGTCCTGACCGCGGGAGAAAACGTGGTGAGGCTCGCCCCACCCCTGATCGTCGAGGACGCCCACGTGGAGCGGGCCGTTGCCATCCTGACCTCAGCGCTGGGCAGACTCGCGCCATGACCCACCTCGTCTCGATTCGCGACCTGACGCGGGAGGAGGTCTTTCGCATCTTCAGGCTGGCCGCCGAGCTGAAGGCCAAGCAGAAAGCCGGAGACCGGACCGCGCCCTTGGCCGGCAGGACCATGGCGCTGGTGTTTGAGAAGCCCTCCCTCCGCACGCGGGTCACCTTCGAGGTCGGAATGGTCCACCTGGGCGGGCGGGCCATCTATCTCTCCACCCAGGAGATCGGCCTCGGGGTGCGCGAGTCGGTCCCGGACGTGGCGCGCAACCTGGGGCGCTGGGTGGACCTCATCGCCGCACGCACCTTCCCCCACGGGACCGTGGAGAGCCTGGCGCGGCATGCCGGCATCCCGGTCATCAACGGGCTCTCGGACCTGGAGCATCCCTGCCAGGCGCTGGCCGACTTTTTCACGCTCTGGGAGCTGGGCTGGGATCTGGCGAAGATCCGGCTGGCCTGGATCGGCGACGGCAACAACGTCTGCCACTCGATCATGCTCCTGGCGGCGCTCATGGGAACCTCGCTGGTGGTGGCGGGCCCGCCCGGCTATGAGCCGAAGCCCGAGATCCAGGTCGCGTGCAGGGAGCTTGGCGGCCGGTTCGCCGTCACGGTGGAGCCGCAGGAGGCGGCTCGGGACGCCGACGCGCTCTACACGGACGTCTGGATCAGCATGGGAC